>JBDTTK010000653.1:0-3088 GCA_039930685.1 Bryobacteraceae bacterium
GACCACGTGAGGCGAGAAGCTGTCCACTTTTTCCAGGGCCTCGATACCGTCCGACGCCATTTGGACTTCGTGCCCCCAGATCGCGATCATGCTCGCCAGGGCGGTCCGCTGACTTTCCTCGTCATCAACTACCAGCACTCGAGAGTGGGACCGCGTTTGCTCCATGCTCCTCTATTGTGACGTGTTGCGCCAATGCCGTGTCGAACGATTTTTTACGCGGACCGGCTCGCAGCGTAGCCTATGCTATTCTTCTACGCCATGGCCGTCTCAACGGAACCCACTCCAGAAGTTGTCCTGCGGCCTTCGATCAAACTGGTGCAGGTCGGATACGTCTCCATCCTGATTTTGGCGAGCGCCATTTTTGCGTATTGGAAAATCGCCGCGCCCCCTCCGGCCGTCGAAGTGTGGTGGCCGCTGATCGTACCGGCGATCCTTTTGCTGTGGGCCTTGCAGCGGCATATCGCGCGCCGCACGACTCGCCTGAGCATCGTGGGCGACCGGTTGCGTTACGAGGCCGGGGTTTTCACGAAAACGTCCCGCACGATGGAGATTCACAAAGTGCAGGATGTTCGCGTCGATCAGACGATCGGCCAGCGCGTCCTCGGCATTGGCAACCTCTCGATCGAGACCGCCGGCGAGGCGAGCCGTATCACAATGGAAAACATCGACGCGCCGCCGCCGGCCGCCGAGCGCATCCTCGATCTTGCCCGGCATCACAAGTAGCTTCCAGCTGATCCGTCGGTAGGCCAGGCGGCCAATTTCTAGTGCTCCAGCAGCCGCGCAATCGCGTCCGCATCGTTCGGAACAACCGTCGGGCGGTTTCCAAACGTCGGCGCAATCGGACCGGAGTGCGCCATCAGATCGCCCGTGTGATAGCGATAAATGTAGTCCGGATCCTTCAGAACATTGCCCGTCAGCACGGCGACCACATCCGCGTCGGACCGCATGACGCCCGCTGCCGTCAGCTTCCGGATGCCCGCAAGCGTTGCGGCGGATGCCGGTTCGCAGCCGATTCCGCACAGGCCGATGATCGCCTTCGCGTCGGCGATCTCCTGCTCGGTCGCCTTCTCCACGACGCCGCCGGATTCCGTCACTTCCCGCAAGGCCTTGGGCCACGAAACCGGATCCCCGATCTTGATTGCAGTCGCCAACGTCTCCGGGTGCGCGACCGCGTGGAACTCCTGCGCCGGATCGCGAACGAAATCGTAGAATGGCGCCGAGCCTTCGGCCTGCACGACGGCCAGCCGCGGCAGCCGGTCAATGAAGCCCCATTCGCGCAGTTCGCGAAGGGCCTTCCCGAACGCCGATGTATTGCCCAGATTGCCGCCCGGAAGCACAATCCAATCCGGCACATTCCAGTCCCGCTGGTCGAGCATTTCGAAAATAATCGACTTCTGCCCTTCAATGCGAAACGGGTTCACGGAGTTCAGCAGATAGATCCCGAGCCGGTCCGCCAACTCGCGGACCAGCGCGAGAATCTGATCGAAGTTCGCTTCCACTTGCAGCGTGCGCGCGCCGTACTCAAGCGCCTGCGCCAACTTCCCGTAAGAAATGTTTCCGTTCGGAATGAAGATGATCGGCTGCAATCCGCCCGCCGCCGCATAGGCGGCCATCGACGCCGACGTATTGCCGGTAGAAACGCACGCGACCCTTTGCTTCTTCAGCCGGACCGCCTGCGAAGCGCCGCACGTCATGCCGTTGTCTTTGAAAGACCCCGTCGGATTAAAGCCCTGATGCTTGAACGTCACCGCGTCCAAGCCGCCGTACTTCGCCGCCTTCGGACCTGGCAGCAGCGGCGTATTCCCTTCGCGTAACGTGACGATGCAGCGGTCGTCGCCGAGAAACGGAAACAGCTCCCGGTACCGCCACACGCCGCTCTGATTTACCGGATCGTTGTCGGTACGCCGATAGCGGAAGAGTTGCTTCATCGCTTTCGCGTCGCCGGGCGTTCCGTCGTAACGCGCCTCAAGCAGGCTGCCGCACTTCGGGCAGGTATACAGGGTCTCCGTGATGGCGTACCGGGCGCGGCAGGATTCTGAGAAGCACACAAGTTCAGCGGTCATGTTTGAGGAGTGTCGCTCTGCGCGGCGGACCTTCCGTCACCGCGCGGCGCACTTTCCGATGATAACCCGCGGACCGCGGCGACCTATCTGTGAGGCTCCGGAATCTCGCGCAGCGGATAATCCACGATGATCGCCCTGCCGCTCGAGATCGCCCTGACGGAATGCCGCGCGTTCGAGGGAACAATACCCGCTCCGCCCGCACCTACCCGCGCGGTCTCGCCCGCGATCGTCAGTTCCACTTCGCCCTCGATTACCTGCCAAACCTCCTCCTGGGGATGGAAGTGTTCATGCACCGAAGCGCCCGCGTCGAATTCATACTGAGCGAACGACATGCTTGCCGAGTCGAAGAAGCGTCCCCGCCATCCGGGCAGGCGCTCAATCTCGATCAGCGTACGGGTGTCAATGAAGGCCATCGCGTTCTCTCAAGCCGAAGTATCGCAAGGGGCGGCGCTGATGGGCATCCGTTATGCAGTCGGCGGCGCCGCTGCTTCCGGAGGCAGCTCGCGGAATTCAGCAAACGTGATCGGACTGCCGCCCGGTTCGAGGACGCCAATCTCGTCCGCTCCGTAGAATGTCGTGCGCCGCTCAAAAACAATAGGCGCGCCGCCCAGATTGGCAATCACCGCGTCGAGCGAATCGACCTCGATAAACAGCGCCGCCCGATACGTGCCATCGGCCAATGCCGGTACGTCGCCCGCCACGCTTGCCCTCGACTGGTACATGATCTCGACGGCGCCGTTCGCCAGGATAATAAAGCCGAGCTTGCCCGCGTGCGGAACCTCGACGGTCCGGGTATAGCCGAGTTGGAGCCAGAATGGCTCACAAGCCTCGATCTCATCGACGATCAGGACGGGAGCGAGCTTTTTTGCTGTCGGGATTGGACGGGACATAGTGATAATGAAAGGCGAGTCCATTATGCCTGACACAAGAGCCCTGCGCGACCTCGCCGGAATCGGACCGGCGATGATGAAAGATTTTGCCCTCCTGCGGGTCCATAACGTCGAGCATCTCGCGACCTTTGAAGG
>JBDTTK010000654.1:0-3079 GCA_039930685.1 Bryobacteraceae bacterium
CCAACATCGCGATCTTTGTCGTCTACTTCTTCACCGAGCGGACAGAGTTCGGCGAAGCAATGACGGCTTGGTTCGGGCTGATTCCCCAGCGCGTCGTTGGGTCGTTCTATTTCTGGCAGCTTGCTACCTATTTGTTTCTCCATGGCGGAATCGGGCATATTCTCTTCAACATGCTCGCCTTGTGGTTCTTCGGAGCGGACCTCGAGCGCACCTGGGGAACGGACCGCTTTTTGCAGTTCTACTTTTTCTGCGGCATCGGCGCCGGTCTCTGCGTAGTGGTCGGCAACTACCTGTTTGGCAACCCCGCGATACCCACGATCGGCTGTTCCGGCGCGATCTACGGCATCTTAATGGCCTGCGCCATCCTCTTCCCGGACCGCTTGGTGCTCATCGCGTTTCTGTTCCCGATCAAGATGAAATGGTTCGTTGCGATCTTTGGCGCGATCGCATTCCTGAATACCTTCAAGTCCATCAATTCCGGCGTGAGCGATGTGGCGCACCTCGGTGGACTTGTCTTCGGTTACATTTTTTTGCAGATGCCTGCCGTGCGGGGTTTTCATCCGGTCGACGGGCTCAACGCCTGGTATCGGAACTGGAAGATCCAAAGGGCAAAGAAGAAGTTCCAGGTCTACCTGCGGAAGAACCGGAGCGATTCACCCACCGGTCGCGATGACGATCGCTGGGTGAACTGACTCCACCCGGGACATTCGATCCGTGAAGGACGGAGCCGCCTTCGATTATTTTTTCGAATCGAGATAGGCGATGACGTTTGCCATTTCGGTGGGCGACAACTTTGGCCATTGTTCCCCCATCTCCTTGACTTTTTCGAGCATTTTCGGTCCGTGGGTCCATAGCGCGGAAACCATCGTGATCGCCGACTGAGACTTCGTGATCGCCGGCGCGCCGCCTGCCGAATGGCACTTGTCGCATTTCGCCTGATACACGCGCTCCCCTTTCGAAACGTCGCCCTCGGGGTTAAAGAACTGGCGGGCCCAGATCTCGGCGATAATTTGCCGCATTTCACTGGATGTGATCGATGGAACAGCCCCAGTCATCTTTGGCGCGTGATTCCACATGGCGGCAGCCACGTCGGTGAGCGTGCGCGCCGAAAGGCGGTGGTCCAGCGACAGGGCTCCAACGTGGCATTTGGTGCAACCCTTCGATTCGATGAGCACGTTGCCCTGATCTTCGCGGGGTAGAAGGAAATGGTAAGGCAACGTCCGGGTGGAAGGCAGGTTTTGGAGGTAGACCAGCAGGTCGTTGAACTCCTGCCCGGTCATGGCCGGCCATTTCATGTTCTTGGTCTGGATTTCCTTGCGCATGGTGGACGAGTGGATCCACATCCGCTGGACCAATTGGACCGGATCCGTCAGCGAGTCCCACTCGGTTACCGATTTCGCTTCTCCCGTTGACGGCCCCGAGAGCCCATGGCATCCGGCGCACTTCTTTTCCGTGAACACGCGGCGTCCGCGGCCTGCGTCGCCGGCATGCTCGAAATAACGGGCGGCATAGAAGAACGCGAGGAGATTGGCGGAATCCTCTTGGGTCAAAGCGGGTACCCGCTGCTCGGCCTTCCGGATCGCCGACCACATCGTCGGAGCATGGTTCCACATCCGGCTCGCGATCCCGGCGGCCGTGTACTCGCGCGAGATGCGCCGCGAAAGATCGGGGGCGGTTCTTCCGCCCTTGCCGTCGACCTCATGGCACGAAACACAGCCCTGGGTGACAAACAGTTCTGCCCCGCGGCGTGAGTCGGCGTCAATTGCGGCCTGGCAGGAAAGTGTGGCGAGAACGAACGCGCTAAAGCAGCGGAATGATCGCATCGAGCTTACTCCCGTGGATCGGCGAGATCGCTGCCCAGTGCGCCCGTGGGATGATCCAGCCCTAGAATATCATCAACGCGACCGGACTATCGTGCGATGTCCTTCCACTCCTGTTCGTAGTAGCGCACCAGGATCTGATCGTTGAGGCGGTTTGGCTTCACTTCGACAGGCACCATGTCGTTTGCGAAATGGAACATCTCGGCGATATTCGCCACCGCGAGGAAGCGCAGCCCCGACGGGAGTGTCGACGGCGGAGTCCAAGCCGGTGTGCTGCCGAACAAGACAAAACCCCACTCGCCGAACGAGGGGACGTACACGTGATACGGCCACGTGGATAGTCCCGCGGTCTTTAGCGTTTGGTTGATGCACCAGTAGGACTGGCGGGCGAAAAGCGGCGACGTGCTCTGCACGACGGCGAATCCGCCCGGCGCAATGTGTTTCGAAAGAAGGCGGTAGAACGCGGTGGTGTACAGCTTGCCGAGGGAGAAGTTGGTGGGGTCGGGGAAGTCAATGACGACGAAGTCCCAGCGGTCCTTCGTGGAATCGAGCCATGGGAATGCGTCCGCGTTGATGACCTTGACGCGCGGATTTGAGAAGGAGTGATCGTTGAGAGCCGAGAGCAGGGGATGGGTCTTGAAGAGATCCGTCATCTCCCGGTCGAGGTCAACCAGCGTGATGCTCTCGACGTTTGGGTACTTGAGAATCTCGCGGACCGCCAGTCCGTCCCCGCCCCCCAGCACCAGGACGCGCCTCGCGGTGGGCACCGCCGACAACCCCGGATGCACGAGCGCCTCGTGATAGCGGTACTCATCGCGCGAACTGAACTGCAAATGAGAACTCAGGAACAGGCGGATGTCGTCTTTCCAGTGCGTGACGGCGATGCGCTGATAACGCGTCTGGCGGGTGAGGATCACTTCGTCGGCGTAAAGCTGGGAGTCGGCGGCATTGGTAATCCAATCTGCGGCCACCATTCCGCCCGCGAGCGCCATCAGCACGAGAATGGAGGCGCCTCGCAAGTAAGCCAGTCTTCCGGTGAGCTCGGCCTTGAACAGGAACGTGGTCCAGAGGGCGACTCCCGCGTTAACCAGTCCAAAGAGCAGGGCCGCTCGAACTAGACCCAGTTTGGGGACAAGGATGATCGGGAAGGCGAGCGAAGCCAAAAGAGCGCCCAGGTAGTCGAATGTCAACACATGCGACACCAGGTCGCGGAACTCGAAGCGGCCTTTCAGGATTCGCATGAGCAAGGGAATCTCGAG
>JBDTTK010000655.1:0-3071 GCA_039930685.1 Bryobacteraceae bacterium
CGTGGTGCCGTTCGGGCGATTTCCGGCTGCTTCGCCCCGAGAAGCGAAGTTTTCTTGAACGGAACGGAACAAACGGGGAGACTCAGTCGTCTTAGTATTAAGATAACTGAGTATGGCAAAAACGGATTCCCTCCAAGGCTCGATGGACTTGCTTGTGTTGAAGATTCTGTCCCGCCGTCCCCGGCTCCATGGCTACGCCATCATGTCAGCGATCAAAGACTGGTCCGGCGAAGTCCTTCGCGCCGAAGAGGGATCGCTCTATCCCGCGCTTCACCGCATGGAGGAGGAAGGCTGGATTCGCGCCGAATGGATCACGAAGGACAACGGGCGCCAGGCGCGCGCGTATGAATTGACGGCAGCCGGAAAGAAGCAATTGGCCGCGGAGGAAACGCGCTGGCAAGCGGTTACGTCGGCGGTAAACCGCGTCTTAAGGACGGTCTAACCATGTCACTCTACACGCGCATTCGCAATGTGTTCCGCACCGACCGTCTGAACCGCGAGATTGACGCCGAACTGCAGTCGCATCTTGATGAAGCGGTTGAACAGGGCCGCGACCCCGCTGAGGCCCGCCGCGCATTCGGATCCGCACTGCGCCAACGCGAAGAGAGCCGCGACTTCCGGCTTCTCCCCTGGCTCGATTCACTTCGCGCCGACGCCTTTTTCGGATGGCGGCAGCTTTGGAAGCGCAAAGTGACCTCGGCTGCGGCTATTCTCTCGCTCGCGCTCGCCATTGGCGCGTGTACGTCCGCCTTCCGCCTCATCGACGCGCTGCTGCTTCGACCTCTGCCCGTCACGAATCCACAACAGCTCTATTACGTCTTTCGCGAGGGAATCGGGCCAAGCGGCCAGCCAATTTCGTACGACGGCTGGGCGTATCCGGGGTTCCAACTAATGCGCGACGCGGTCAAGGATCAGGGGGAAATGATCGCCGTCTCCTATGCCGAGCGGCTCGATCTCACCTACAAGTCCGACAACGAGATGGAGAAGGCCTACATCCAGTATGTCTCGGGCTGGATGTTCCCTTCCTTTGGTCTTCAGCCCGCCGCCGGACGCCTGTTCACCGCCGACGACGACCGGAAGCCCGGTGCGCATCCGTACGCCGTGATCTCCTACGACTACTGGACGCGCCGCTTCGGTCAGGACGCGAGCGTCATCGGCCGCACGTTCCGGCTGGGCGACCGTATTTTTGAAATCGTCGGCGTCGGCCCGGAGCGGTTCACCGGCACCGAGACCGGCACCGTCGTGGATGTGTTCTTGCCGACGATGATGCACTCCGCCGCAGAGCGTGATGACAACACCTGGCATCGGGCAATCTTCCGGCTAAAGTCCGGCGCATCCGTCGAACAAGTCCGGGAAAGGCTGCAGGCCAGCTCGCACGCCTTCGAACTCGAACGCGCCAAAGGCTTCAAGGGGATGACCAAGGAGGCCATCGAGAAAGCCATCGACCAGACGGTGAAGCTCGAATCCGCCTCTGCCGGCGCATCCGGCCTGCAACAGGATTACCGCCGCTCCCTGATGGCTCTCGGAGTTCTGGTCGCCCTCGTCTTACTGATTGCCTGCGCCAACGTCGCCAATCTGATGACGGCGCAAGGCGCGGCTCGGGCGCGCGAGATGGCCCTCCGCGTCTCCATCGGTGCCGGACGCGCCCGGCTGCTTCAACTAGTCTTCGTCGAAAGCGCGATCCTCGCTTTGCTCTCAGGCGCAACGGGAGGATTGTTCGCATGGTGGTCCGCGCCGTTCGTCGTCAGCCGCATTAATCCAGCGGACAATCCGGCGCGTCTCTCCCTGCCTTGGGATTGGCGTGTCTTCGCGTTCGGACTGGCGCTGACGCTCGTCGTCACCTTGCTCTTCGGCCTCGCCCCCGCCCTCCGCGCCTCGTCAGTGAAACCCGCGAACGCTCTCAAAGGCGGTGAGGATCCGCATTCGCGCCGCCGCCTGATGCATGCGCTCATCGCCGTGCAGGTCGCCTTTTGCTTTCTGGTTCTCTTCGTCGCCGGGTTGTTCGCCGCCACCTTCGACCGTTTGTCCAACAAGCCTGTCGGCTTCTCAGCCGAGCGCCTGCTGGTGCTCGATACGGTCCCCGCGCGTCCGCAGTCCGCCGTCGCCTGGCAGCAGGTCGCGGACCGCCTGCGCGACGTCCCCGGCGTCGAATCGGTAGCCATCTCCGGCTGGACCCTACTCACCCCGAACGGTTGGAACGGCTTCATCTCGGTCAACGGAGGTCCGCCCGGCCCGACGCTTGCCTTCTTTCTCAACGTCACTCCCGGCTGGATCGGCACGATGAGGCTCCCCCTGGTCGAAGGCCGCGACTTCCGCCCCGAGGACACGTCTCCCGGCTCAGCGCTCGTCAACGAGACCTTCGTCAAGTACTTCTTCAATGGTGGAAATCCGATCGGCCAGTCGATCGCAAAAGGCGAGTACCGTTATCAGGTCGTCGGCGTAATTCACGACGCCCCCTACCGCAGCCTGCGCGAACCGATCGCGCCAATGGTTCTGGTTCCATTCCGCATGCTGGACTCCAAGGGCGCGGAACGCCTCGTTCCCTATGGCGCTTTCCTGGTTAAGACAAAGGGCGCCAATCCTCTGAACCTCGCCTCGGCCCTGCGCAGCGAAGTCCCGCGCGCCAATGCCGGATTCCGCGTCAGCAACATCTCGACGCAGGAAGACATCAACAAATCGCACACGGTCCGCGAGCGCCTGCTGGCGATGCTGGCGCTTTTCTTCGCGGCTGTCGCACTGCTGCTCGCCGCCATCGGGCTCTACGGCGTGCTCGACTATTCCGTCCTGCAGCGGCGCCGCGAAATCGGCATCCGCATGGCGATTGGCGCGCAGGCAGGCGATATCGCTCGCCGCGTGACGTCGGAAGTCTTCGCCATGGTCATTCTCGGCGCCGTAGCCGGACTCGCTGCCGGTTTAGCTTCCACTCGATCCATCGAATCGCTCCTCTACGGCGTAAGTGCGACGGACCCGGCAATGCTCGCGCTTCCGGCGCTAACCATCGCATTGGCCGCGCTCCTGTCGGCGGTCCCGGCCGTAATCCGCGCCGTGCGGATCGACCCGGCCACGATGCT
>JBDTTK010000656.1:0-3068 GCA_039930685.1 Bryobacteraceae bacterium
CCTTCGCGACGTCGCAATGGAGGCCATTCGCGACATCGACTCTCGAGTACCAGCCGAGCTCTTGCGGGGAGCAGGCTCGAAGCTGGCGGTGTACGGCAGCCTGGCGCCGGGTAAGGCGAACCATGACCGGCTCGGCGGGATGCTCGGCGCGTGGCGGTCCGCGACTGTGCGTGGTCATCTTCGCAACTCCGGATGGGGGGCCGCGGTTGGGTTTCCGGGATTGGTTTGGGATCCGGAAGGCCCCGAAGTTGACGTCGCCATCTTCGAATCCCCCGGACTACCGGATCGTTGGGCGGATCTCGATCAATTCGAGGGACCAGATTACCGTCGAATTCTAGTGACAATCTCATCCGGCGATGAGGTGACAGTCTGCAGTCTGTACGCGTTAAGCCAAGACGGGTAATCGAGACGTACCCACGGTTATTGGGCCAATCGCGCCAGGACTAATGCAAGCGGCGAATCCGTCGGAGGAGGGGTCTTGCAGTCCTTCTTGCGAGCCTGCCAGAGTTGTTCGGCCACGTCCAGATTGGATTCCGCGGCTTCTGCTTGCGACGCGAAACGGACGGTCGCCTTGAGAGCTTTGTTCGCCTTGTCGATCAGATCCTGAGTCTCAACGGACGGGGTTTCGCCAGCGCATTTTCCAATCTCGGCCACCGTAAGCTCTACGAGCTTGAGGCTACGGCGGAAGCGCTCCGCAATTCCGAGCCCTCGAATCATTGGGTCTAGCGTCAGCAGTTCATTGCAGGCATCCAGCCGCCGCCGGGTGGTTTGATTATCCGGGGCAAGACGCAGGGCTACTTGAAAATCCCGTTGCGCGGAGCGATAGTTCGCCCGTGCGAACTCGGATTCACCCAAACCAGCGTACGCGTCGGCGTTGGCGGGCGCGTCACGCAGAATTCCCTTGAACACGTCTCCGGCGCGAGTTGGCGATCCGGCCAACAGGAACAGACTGCCCATGCGAAGCCGCGTCTTTAAGTCATTCGGAGCGTGGTCCTGCACGGCGAGCAACTCGGCGAGCAGTTCCTCTTTGGAGCGCTCCGCCATCAAGTCGATGAGTTCAAACCGAGCTCGCAGCCGGTTCTCCGCGGCATTCTCGCTCCATTGGCCATAGATGGCCCGATGAAAATACGAAATTGCTTCCCGGATGCGGTCTTCCTTCACGAGGACGCGAGCCATGATCAGGCTGGCAAGGCCATCGCCTGCATCGCGCTGAAGCAGGTCGGTTAAGGTTGCCTCGGCGTCCTTGGTCTTTCCGGCCGCGAATTGCGCCTGCGCGAGCATCCGAATGTAATCGCGATTACCGCGCTCAATCGAAATCGCGTCCTTGATGTGGTCGATTGCATCAAGGTTTTCGCCGCGATTCATCAGATCCCGGCCTTGCTCGAAGAGCCGTTTCGCTTCCACCTTGGTTTCGGCTAACTCGGTTTTTGCGAGAAACGTGTCGGCGATCCACAACGCCGCGATGGCGATAAACACCATGCCGAGGGTTCCGAGAAAAGACGGGCCGCTGAGGCGGTTGAACATTATCGCTTCTGTTCCACTTCAGAGCCTCGTTTCGCGACTCCGTACGCGCCGAGAATATCGTCCAGAACGACGATCCCAATCAATTCGCGCACGTTTGCGCGGCTGACGACGGGTAAGACGTTCAAACCGCTGCTGCCCATACGCTCGAGCGCAAGGCTTAAGCTATGGTCGGGGTGGACGTGGGGCATCTCGGCGGCGGTGGAATGACTGCCGGCGGGGCTTCGCGTAAGAATCTCGGCGACTCTTTTGCTCGATCCGCCATCGGTCACAGCTTGTTCGAGCTCACTATTCCGGATCATCCCCCAGAGACCGTACGCGTCCACGACAGGCCACGCATCGACCATGCCATCCTTCGTTTGAAGCAGGACTGCAGCGATTTGCAGGTCGGGCGACAGTACCTTGGGCTTCGAACGCATGGCTTGACCCACGTGAATTCTCTCGGCTTGCGATCTGGATTCCGCAGTCGGCAGGTGCACGCCTTCCTGGTAGGCAAGCGCCTCATAAATGGGCTGCGGTTGCATCTTATGCGAGATAAAAAACGCGATCAGATTTGAAATCATCAGCGGCACAATGATGGTGTAGTCCCGCGTGATTTCGAAGATCATGATGACGGATGTAAGGGGTGTCCGCACAACGCCGGCGAATGCGGTCCCCATGCCGACGAGCGCGTACGCTCCGGGTCCGGCAGTAGAGGCGGGAAAAATCGAGTGGGCAACGCCACCGACGGCCGCACCCATCATCGCTCCAATAAATAGACTCGGACCGAAAATACCACCGGCATTTCCGGACGCGTAGCAGACGGCGGTCGCCAAGATTTTCAGGACAGCGAACAGGACGACTACCTGAAGGACGACGTCTCCATTGAGAACCTTCTCGACATAGTTGTAACCGACGCCGAGGACTTCCGGCACGAAGTAACCAATCAGGCCAACGGTGAGACCACCGGCGACGGGCTGGAACCAGACCGACCATTTCGGAAGCGTCATGAACCAGGCACGAAGGTTGAGCAGAAGTTTCACAAAGCAGACCGAGCCGAGTCCACCCACTACGCCGAGCACCGCATACACACCGAATTCGGCGGGGTTCACGAGACGGTAGCCGGACACGTGAAAGAGGGGATCATCTCCAAGAACGAGGTGGAGAATCATCCATGCGGTCGCCGAACTCAGAACGACCGAGCCCAGGACAGCGGCGTGGAGATCGCCCATGATTTCTTCGAGCGAAAACAGCACGGCGGCGATCGGTGTATTGAAGGCGGCCGACAGAGCCGCAGCGCATCCGGCGGGCACGAGAGCTTTTACCTGCTTCGGGGACAGGCCGAGATTCCGAGCGACGACGGAAGCAAGTCCGGCGCCGACATGAACCGAAGGCCCTTCACGACCAAGGGCGATTCCAGTCGCGAGCGAGGCCGAACAACAGAAAAACTTTCCGAATACGGTTCGAAACAGAATACGCCCATCGCTGATGAATATCGCGAACTTGGTCTGTGGAATGCCGCTGCCTCGCGCGGAAGGGAAATAACGGTAGAGGAGATATCCGGTACT
>JBDTTK010000657.1:0-3065 GCA_039930685.1 Bryobacteraceae bacterium
CCCGGTCCTACGTGGACCTTGCCGTCAATGGCGCGCAACGGATCGAACGGCTTCTACAGGATTTGTTGGCCTACTCCCGCCTTGCGGCCGTGCCCGCGGCTGAACCCGCCGCGGCGGATGCGGGCGCCGCCCTGAGCGCGGCGATCGAGAATCTTCAGACTCTGATCCAAGACACGAAGGCCGGGCTCGAGGTGACGGAGTTGCCCGAGGTCCGAATCGCGCCGGTCCATCTCATTCAGCTTTTTCAAAACCTGATCAGCAATGCGATCAAGTATCGGGGTGACGATGTTCCCGAGATTGCTATCAGTGCCACGAGAAAGCTTAACGAGGTGGAGTTCGCGGTACGGGATAACGGGATCGGAATTGACCCGCAATATCACCATCAGATCTTTGGCGTGTTCAAGCGGCTACACGGGAAAGAGTACGAGGGCACGGGAATCGGTCTAGCCTTGTGCCATCGCATCGTCGAACGTGCGGGCGGCAGGATCTGGGTGGAATCGGCTCTCGGAGAGGGTTCGACGTTTTTCTTTACTCTGCCTGTCGTGTAAAGCCGCCGTCCGGCCACACGTTTCTGCCCTCACAAGAGGCTGGATCATCCACATTTCCGTTGGATTAGGGAAGAGTGCAAAAATTGCACCCTGGACGGAAGAAGTTCCACTTCACGTTCGCCTACGAGCAGCCGATGCAGCAAGATGCCTATTGGCCGCCTACGTGCAAACACTTAGGCGGAGGTTCGGATCATGTTAAATTACGCATTAGCATTCTTTATTATCGCGGTTCTCGCGGCCATCTTCGGCTTTGGCGGAATCGCAATCGCGGCGGCCGGCATTGCCAAACTGTTCTTCTACGTGTTTGTCGTTCTGTTCCTGGTTACCCTGGTGGCGGGCGTCATGAGGAGGGCTTGACGCGGAAAGCCACATTTCACACTCTGAATACAGGCCTTTCCCTCGCTGCGGCGAGGGAAAGGCGACGATTGGGGAGCAATCCGGACACCGCATCGGCGTCTGTTGTTGACCTTGCATTTAAGAGCGGTGGAACTGGCAGAAGCCTATGACGGTGAGTACAAGAAAAGGCTGTGTTCTTCTCGTTGACGACGACGCGACGTTGCGCGAGCATCTAGCGAGCTCGCTTTCAAGCCGCGGTTACGAAACGGTAACTGCAGCCGACGGCGAGGAGGCCCTCCAGAAGTTGGAGTCCCACATCGTGGACGTCATCGTCACCGATTTGGTGATGCCGCGCGTCGACGGCTTCGAACTGCTGCGCTTAATCCGTGAGCGAGGCGACGAGATTCCGGCCATCGTGTTGACCGGCTTCGGCGACATGGACAAGGCGCTGTCCGTCATTCACGACTTGAAGGCCTATTGGTTCCTCGAAAAGCCAGTAAAGGCCGGCGTGCTCGAAGCGCTGCTCGACCGGGCCATCGATCATAGCCGGTTGATTCGCCAAACTGAGCGGCTGAAACGCGACCTAGCGCATCACGGTGTTCTGGGGAATATTGTAGGGCGTACCCCGGTGATGCAGGCGATCTTCGCGACGATGCGTCAGGCCGGGCCTAGTACGGCCTCGGTGCTGATTGCCGGCGAGAGTGGAACGGGCAAGGAGTTGGTAGCCAGACAAATCCACGAACTGAGTCCGCGGGCAGATCAGCCGTTTGTTGCGATCAACTGCGCGGCGTTGCCGGAGAGTCTGATCGAGAGCGAACTATTCGGGCATGAAAAGGGCGCCTTTACCGGAGCCGTGGAACGGCGGGGAGGGTGCTTCGAGCAGGCGAACGGGGGGACGCTTTTCCTGGATGAGATCGGCGAGATGCCGATCAGTACGCAGACCAAGCTATTGCGGGTACTCGAGGACAAGCGGGTGCGCCGGCTCGGCGGGAAGACGGAGCAAGTGGTCGACGTTCGTATCGTCGCCGCCACGAACCGCCAGTTGGAATCGAGCCTGCGCGACAAATTCCTCCGCGACGACGTATTCTACCGGCTGAGCGTGTTTCAGATTCAGCTTCCGCCCCTTCGGGAGCGGCTGCAGGATGTACCACTGATCGCCGAGACGATGATTCATAGTCTCAATCAAAAGCACGATACGAAGGTTACGTCGATCGATCCGACAGTTCTGGATCACTTCCAACAGTATTCCTGGCCAGGCAATATTCGTGAGTTGCGAAACGTCTTGGAGCGTGCGCTCATTCTCGCGGGCCAAGGTCCAATCGAGATGCGCCATGTTCGCCTGGAGGCGAACCGTCCCGCTCAGACGGTGGATGCGACTCCATCGCCCCTACCGGTGAGCGATCCGGATAAAAGGATTGTTTTTGGCGCTGGGAAGGCGCTGAGCGAGGTAGAGGCAGCCTATATCCAACTCACGCTCAAGCATGTGCAACACAACCGCAAGCGCGCCGCGGGTCTGTTGGGCATCAGCGTACGCACTTTGCACAACCGCTTGGCGGCGTTGCGCGCGGAAAAGGCCGCTGAGACGAACCACGAAGAAAATGATGAAGCAGGACAGGCGATGGCGGCCTCGGAGTCCGGCGCGGATTAGTGGTCGCCGGTCTCTTGCCAAGCCGGAAGCGTAAACCAAATGGTGACGCCCGCGGCCACGTTCGACTCCATCCAAATCTTGCCGCCCTGGCGCTCGATGGCCTTTTTGCAATAGGCCAAACCGACACCTTCCCCCGGATATTCGGACTGCGAGTGCAAGCGCTTAAAAAGCATGAAGCACTTTTGGTGATAGGCCGGCTCCACTCCGATTCCATTATCGCGGACGGAAACGAGGACTTCCCCGTCAGTGTTCCGTTCAGCCTTTACCTCGACTTCCAGATTGGACTCACTTCGGAACTTCAGCGCGTTATCGAGGAGTTGGCAGACGACTTCCGTCATCACTTCCTCGTCTGCGTGGACGGATGGAAGCGAGTCCGAGAGGATGCGCATCCCCGAATTGGAAACCTTATTGCTCATCTGCAGTTGCGCGCCAAGGAGAACTGTCCGCAGTTCCACCTTTCGAAGGTGCAACTCCCGGTGAGCG
Source organism: Bryobacteraceae bacterium (assembly GCA_039930685.1). GTDB lineage: Bacteria > Acidobacteriota > Terriglobia > Bryobacterales > Bryobacteraceae > JBBQWZ01. The sequence goes on from JBDTTK010000657.1 coordinate 3,016, forward strand.
ATGTTTGACAGCTTCGATAGTCCGTCTAGAATTGCAGAAAGGCGGTTTCC
>JBDTTK010000658.1:0-3057 GCA_039930685.1 Bryobacteraceae bacterium
GCCCTCCACGGCCGCGGTCAGTTCCATTCGATTGTTGGTCGTTTCGCGTTCAGAGCCGAAAAGCTCCTTGCTTTTGTCTCCATGACGGAGAATACACGCCCATCCTCCGGGCCCTGGATTGCCGATGCACGCCCCATCGGTTATCAGTTGCACTTGCTTCATCGAAACCATTGTACGGAAGCGTAGAATGGGAAGGTGGAGCAATCGATATCAAGCGGGGGCGCAGCCGGCCCTCCAATTTTCGTGCCCATGCGGGCCGAGGATGTAGAGCGCGAAAAGCGGCGCAAGTTTATTGTCATTGGCGGAATCATTGCAGTTGTACTGATCTCAGTGGTGTATGCGTGGAAGCTTCGCACGGACCCGATTATCGCGCGCGAATCGTTCGACGCCGGCGAACGGTTGCTTAGCGCGCAGCGATACAACGAAGCGGCGCTTTCGTTCTCCCGGACGATCAGCCTTCAACCGAAATTTTCCGAGGCCTACTTCCTGCGCGGGCGCGCTTACGCCAGTCTGTTCCTCTGGAGCCGCGCCATTGCCGATTTTACGAAGTTGATTGAGTTGCAGCCGCGCGACGCGCGCGCGTACGTCGCCCGCGGGCAAGCCTGGCTCGAAACCAAGGATCTCGACCGTACGATTGCGGACGCGACCAAGGCAATCGAATTCGATCCGAAGGCCGGCGACGCGTACAACCTTCGCGGCATGTCCGAGCGCGAAAAGGGGCGCAACGACGAAGCGCTGAAGGATTTCAATCAGGCGATCCGCGCTCAACCCAACGCGGATAACTATTTCCAGCGCGGCCTGTTGTACCAGACGCTGGGGCGATATGCCGAGGCCGAAGCCGATTTCACCACGGTGATTCAGTACATTCCGGATGCCTCGCATCCGTATTTTGCGCGAGCCGCCGCCCGGCGCGAGCTTGGAAACGAAAAAGGCGCACGCGAAGATCACCGCATGGGCCGCCACTTCGACGGCAGCCGATAACAGCAACCGCGGCCAAGAGATCAGGCGTTCAAAAATGCGCTAAACGGCTTGCGCCAGTTCGCGCGTGAAGAACTCGTCGACAAGCTCCAGAATCTGCGGAGCGCTGTGCGCGGCGTAGATGCCGGCACGTAACTTCGATCCATTTCGCACGCCGTGCGTGAAGTACGTCGCGAACTGCTTCATCTTCCCGACGACGTCCGGAGTCTCTTTGCTCTCGAGCATCTCGTAGTAGCCGCGCATCAGTTCGTAACGGGCGGATTCGGGCGGCGTCACGTAGCTGCCGGTTCGCACGAACTCGTCGATCTGCCGGAAGATCCACGGATTGTAAGACGCTGCACGTCCGATCATGACGGCATCGCAGCGGGTTTCGGCGAACATGCGGACGGCGTCTTCCGGCGAAACGATGTCACCGTTTCCGATCACGGGAATCCTTACGGCCGCCTTCACTTCGGCGATGCGCGTCCAGTCGGCCTTGCCGCTGTAGCCCTGTTCGCGCGTCCGCGGGTGCAAGGCGATGGCCTGCAAGCCGCAATCCTCGGCGAGGCGCGCCATTTTGACAGCGACAAGATCCTTGTCACTCCATCCGGCGCGGAATTTCATCGTGAGCGGAATGGAAATGGCCGCGCGGCACTTCATAAGGATTTCTTCGACCAGCGGCAGATCGCGCAGCAGTCCTGAGCCGCCGTTGCACTTTACGACTTTGTTTACCGGGCAGCCGAAGTTGATGTCGACGATATCGAAGCCGAGATCCTGGCAGACGCTCGCCGCCTCCGCCATCACCTTCGGATCGGAACCGAAGAGTTGCGCGGAAATGGGATGCTCTTCCTGCTCGAAGAAGAGATACCGGAACGTTCGCGTGGGCTTGGTCGATTTGCGGATTGCCACAATGCCATGCGAACTCGTGAACTCAGTCATAATAAGTCCGCAGCCGCCCTGATTCCGGATCAGCCGCCGGAAGACGGTATCGGTGACGCCGGCCATGGGCGCTAGCACGGTTGCCGGGGAGATGTTGACCGGACCGATGGCGAATTGTTGGGGAAACGCAGACATAGCGGGGCACACTTCGACTTCTGACTATATTTTAACGGGTCAGCGGGGGAGACGCGAAATCGCCTTGCCGCGTTGTTTATTTATGGAGGTTCGATGAACCCGAAGATTCTGGTTGCGTTCGTGGCTGGGGTGGCGGCGTCCGGCGCCGCTTTCTACTTCGCATCCAACCGCCCCGCCGCGCCACCGGCGCGGGTTGTGGTGGCCGCCGCGCCACAGGCTCCCCCAGCTGCGCCCGCCGAGGTTCCGGCGGTGGAGGCACCGGCAGCGCCGCCCGCGGAACCGGTCCGGCAGGCGCCGGCGGCGGAGCGCGAATCGCACCGCCCTTCGGCGCACCACCAGAAAACGCCCGATCGTTGGAGAGACAGCAAGCGGACGCCGGAGCCTGTGACCAATGTCGCCCGAAGGACGGAGGAGCCGACGCCCGCGGCACTTCCGCCGGATTTTCCACGGCCGATGGAGGCGACCCGTCCGGCGGAACCGGCACCGGCCGAGCGCCCGGTCGAGGCTGCGCGGAACGATCCGCCGCCTGCGCCGGCACCGCCTCCGGTTCCAGCGCCGAAACCGCGTGTGCCGCCGCCTCCTCCGGAGCCGCGGAAGGTCACGGTGAGCGGCGGAACGCTGATGGTGGTCCGCCTGGCGGAGACGGTATCCAGCGAGAAGAATCAGAGCGGCGATAATTTCCGGGCGACGCTCGATCAGCCGCTGATTGTGGACGGGCTAGTGATCGCCGAACGCGGGTCCCATGTCGAGGGCCGGGTCATCGAAGCGGAACGCGCACGCGTAAAGGGCACTTCGCGGCTGCAACTGGAACTGCTGCGATTCACCAGTTCGGACGGGCAGATGGTTGGCATCCGCACAGACGTTTTCGACAAAGAGAGCACGAATTCCACGAAGTCCGACGTCGCCAAGGTCGGCATTGGCGCAGCGGCCGGAGCGGTTCTAGGGAGCATCTTCGGCGGCGGCAAGGGAGCCGCCATCGGAGCCGCGAGCGGCGGGGCGGCGGGCGGCGGCGTCGCGATTGCGACT
>JBDTTK010000659.1:0-3053 GCA_039930685.1 Bryobacteraceae bacterium
AACTCCCAATCAGGGCAACTTGAGCAATGAACACTCCGCCGTAAATCGATTCGACAAACCCGGCCACGCGAAAGGAAAGCATCAGTTGCCGCGAAGCGGTCAGCGATGCGGTGTAGCGTTCACCGGACTGCGGCGTGAACATCCGCACGGGCACGGCATGGACGGGGATCGGTGCCCGCGCCGCGTTGTCCGCTTCCGTTTTTGCCGCGGTCTGGCAGGAGATGAGCGCGATCGCAAATGCTCCTACTAGGATGGCCCCCGCTGCCGTGCTCGACGGTATCTTCATTGATCCTGACCCAGAGCCCGCTCATACTCTGCTCGCGCCGTCCACAATCCACCCAGACTTCGCTGATAGTCCGCGTTCGCGTTCTCCAGGGCGGTCTGCGACTGCAGAACGGTTTTCAGCAGCGTGAACTGCACTTCGTATTGCTTCTTCGCTAAGCGAAGGGACTCCGTGGCCATTTGAAGTCCCAGGCTCGCCACGTGCAGCCGCGCGGCGGCCAGTTGCAGCCGCCGGTACTGGTCGGCCACGTCAATCTCCACCCGACTCTTCGCGTCCCGTTCGTTGTTCATCGCCTGCTGAACCTTTGCGCGGTGGACTGCCAGGTCGTGCTGTTTTCGTCCCCACGTGAAAGGCTCCCAAGTCAGGCTTACCCCCGCGATGCCGATCTGCCGGGGCAGCAGAGCGTTCACGTCGGTGATCTTGATGGCGGTGAACTGAGCCGCGATCGTGGGATTGAATCCGGCGCTGGCAATGCGCAGCTCGGCTTTGGCCTCTTCGATGCGCAGGCCCGCCTGTCTGATTTCCGGCCGCTGTGCGACAGCCCGGTCGCGCACTTCCGCGGGGCTCTGTAGCGAATCCGGCAGGTTTCCATCCGCCACCGCCGGAATCTCCGGTACGGTGAAATCCGTCAGGACCTCGCGCCCCAGTTTGAAATTGAGTTTCGCTTTCAACGATGCCCGTTGGTTCTCGAGGTCCAGCACGCTCTCCATGGCTTTCGCCAGGTGCAACTGCGCCTCGAGGTAGTCGACATCCAGCACCTGGCGCTTCTCCACATACTCGGACGTGACGCGTACCACTTCCTGCGCCAACCGGACACTCTCGCGCGCGGCGCGCAGCGAGCTTTCCACATTCTGAATTCCGTAATACAGCTGCCGCACGTCGCGGACCAGGTTCTGGCGCTCCAGACGGGTCTGTTCATCCACCAATTTCTTCTGGAGGTCGATCAGCCCTAACTCCTTCCGGATCGTCGGAATCGCCGAAAGGGGTTGGATTACGTTCACCGAAGCCAGCCCGATGGGGTGAGCCGGAGTCCTCAGATTCACGTTGGCATCCGGGATCGGGCCCCCGAGGGAATCGGTTCCGAGCGTTCCCTGATTAATCCTGAAGTCGAACGGCGCGACCGGCTGCGCGCCAATTGCGAAGACGTGCGCGCTGGGCAGGAACTGCGATTTCACGCTGGCTTTGCGGTCGTCGAACTTACCGGCTTCGATGGCGGAATTCTGAATGCCCCGGTTGGATTTCAAGGCCATGTCGAGTGCCTGCTCGAGCGTCAGATCCTGCGCGCCAAGGATTAGGGCCGTCAGGGTGGAAAGGATTAGTAAGCGCCCGCGAAAGCGCCAACGGTGCATTGGGCTGCGATTCATCTTGGTTGCTCGGAGACAGCGGTGGCGAGCGACGCCTTGGACGTTTCGGCCATCGCGCGCTCCAGCACAGGCAGATGCTCGGCCAGTATCTTGAAGTCCTTGCGCGCGATGCTCAGGACGGTGGTGTCTTCCACTGCACGCACTGTGGCGTTCCTCTTCGAAGACTGCAGGATCGCGACTTCACCGAAGTATTTGCCCGGGCCGAGCGTCGCCAGCACGGTTTCGGAGCCTTCCGTGCGGCGGACGACTTCGACTTTCCCGGAATTGACGATGTAGAAACGGTTGCCGTGTTCCCCCTGCCGAATAATTTCCTGGCCCGCGGCGAAGCGGAACGGAACGATGAGATCCGTGCGCCCGATCTTCATCTGATTGATGTCGGGCGAAAAGGCGATCGATGCCGTCCAGTCAGCGATCAGCCCGAGACGGCAGCGCCAACTGGGAATCACCAGGAAAAAAGTCAGGCGGACCAGCATCGAGGCGAGGAATCCCGCCAAAGGCACACCGAACGACTGGACCATCCCAAAGGTGTTACCCAACTGAGCCACGTCGCCGATGTTGTGGAACTTATAGGGGCGAAGTTTCTCGCCACGCAATTCTGCAAGGATGTTATCGCTCGCGCGCATGCCCTGCGTAACGGCATAGAGGAAATTAGCCGGGCACGGTCCGTCCGCTTTGTAAAGGGGTACTGCGGCATTGTCGCCGGCGGCATAGACGCCCTTCCACCCCGGCACGCGGCAAAACTCATCCGTGGTGATGCGGCCCCGATCCTTGTTCACGGGAAGCGCGGCAACAACCGGATTCGGACCGATGCCGACGGTAACAATGATGGTGCTGGAGGCAACGCGTTCTCCGGTCGAAAGGACGGCCTCGCCGGAATTGGCGCTGACGATACTGGTGTTCAGCCGGAGCTTGACGCCCTTCCGAATCAGAAATTCCGAGGCGCGCCGCGCCAGCTTTTCATGCATAGCGGGAAGGATCCGGCCGGTGTTGGTGACAATCGAGACGTCGAGTTCTTCCCGCCGAATGGTGGGATAAAACCGCAAAGCGTCCCGCAACAGGTTGTTTGCCTCGGAGCCGATTTCGACACCCGCATAACCAGCGCCCGCAACTAGAAACGTAAGCAGGCGGCGACGCTCAACGGGATTTGTTTCGACGGAGGCCCGTTCCAGCATTTCAAGCAGGTGATCGTGAAGGTGATACACGTCGCCGATGGTTTTGGTTTGGAGACCGTGCTCCTGAAGGCCGGGAAAGCGGGAGAGATCGGTGACCGAGCCGAGTGCGATCAGGAGATAGTCCCACGAGATCTCGATGTGTTCGCATTCTTGCGCGGGATCGAGAATCACCTTGCGGTTCTCAAGATCGATACGCTCGACAACCGTTCGATATCGGACAATATACTCGCCTCG
>JBDTTK010000660.1:0-3050 GCA_039930685.1 Bryobacteraceae bacterium
GGTTGCCGAACCGGCTTGAGAACGTGCGGACATTGTTCGCCAGTTGCTGAGTGCTCACCGTGTTGAAGCGCGTCGTGTCGAACGCGCGGTCGATGTTACGCGGGTCGGATTGAAGATCGCCACCCAGGAAGAGCGCATTCTGGCCTTCCCAGTTCAGTGGTGCGCCGATCTGCCAGTTGTAAATCCCGTTCACGACGAAGCCGCCGAAGAGGCGATCCCACAGGCCGCTGCTCGAGAGAAATCGCTTGCCGTGGCCGAACGGAAGGTCGTAGCTGCCGCTGACCACCATGCGTAACGGACGATCGTCCGGAGAAATACGCTTTTCCGGGAGAGGATCGGAGTCGTTCAGGTAGCGCGATCGATCCATCAGCTTGGAGTACGTGAAGTTCGCCAGCAGATTGAGGCCCTGCGAATAACGCTTCTCGACGCGGACCGCAACGCTATGGAAATAGGAACTGCCGCGCGGATCGTTCGCGAGGGTCAGCGTAGAGCCGAACTGTGGATACGGAAGCAGCAGCGCCTGGCGCGCGATCGTTCCGCCGTTGATCGACTGTCCGGGAACCAGCCCCGCGAATGGATTCGCGACCAGCCCTGTCAAATAGTTAATCGTTGCCTGATCGCGAGTCGGCGAGGTGCTGAGAGACTGCCGAGGCACAAAGTTAATGTTGTGTGTAACCGGTAAATGCACGGCGTGATTGCCCGTGTAACCGATCTCAAACACCAGGTTGCGCCCGAGTTGCCGTTGGATATCGAAATTCCATCGGGTCGAGTACGGGTTAATCTGATTCACGGCTGGAATTGTCAGGTTCTGGCCCAGGAACGTCGCCAGGCCGAGCGAAGATCCCGTCGGCCGCTGAATCCCGATCGTGAACGGCTTCGACAGCGTGTCCGTCGCGGTGAGGAAGTTATCCTGCGACGCGTTGAACGTGGTGCTCGCGCTGAACCCGCTCTGCAGCACCGGGGGCGCGCCGAGCGCGAACAGGAACACGCCGACGCCTCCGCGGACAACGGTCTTGCCGCCCAGCAGCTTGGGCGACCACGCAAAGCCGAACCGCGGGCTGAAGTAAGGCCCCGAGGTCTTGTAGTAATCCGTGCCGTTCGGACCCGCGAACAGCAATCCGCCGTTTACCTTGAAATCGGTAGGTGAGATGGGGAACGTGGCAGGGTTGGCGGCGTAGTTCTTGGCGTACGCGGCCAGTGCGGCCGCGGAAATCGGACTTGCCGTCGTTGTATCGAAGCCGTTGATCGTTCGGTTCCAGCGCTCCTTCTCCGGCAGTTCCTTCTCCATGCGGAGACCGATGTTGAACGTCAGGTTCGACCGCACGCGCCAGTCGTCATGGATGAAGTACGCCATGTAGCTGGCCTGATTCGTGCGGAACGCATTAATGTCAAAGCTGCCGGAAGTCGGCAGTCCGAGAAGGAATCCGGCGACATCCTGTCCGAAGGGCGCGTTTGTCGCGTTGTCCAGCGGACCACGTGTCCAGTTTTCGCGGAGAGTGTACAGCCCGCTCGAATTCCCATAGCTCGAAGAGCTCTCGCGCAGCAGGCGCAGGTCGGTTCCGAACTTGATGCTGTGCTTGCCCATCACCTTGACCACGTCCGCGAAGATTTGATAGCTGTCGAACGGCGTCACGTCGCCGCCGCTGTTGCCGATGTCCTGAATGGAATTGAAGTCGAAGGCCGGGAACACGAGTTTCGACGAGGCGGCCTTCAGCGATGCCGGGAAGCCCAGCGTAGTGAAATCGAAGCCGTCGCTCGAGCGGGTGTTGCCTTCGATAAACCGCGTGTAGTTCAGCCGGACGTTCATCACCGTCGTCGGGTTGATCGTGTACACATCGTCGAGCGTCGAACCCCAGTTGATGCGGCTCAGGAAGTTGCCCGTCAGTTGATCGAAGAAGAGATTGCCGCGATTCTCTACGCGTCCGTTGTGGCGCGCATTGACGAACATCTTGTGCTTGTCGCTGAAGATGAAATCGAGACGGCCAAGCTCCCCGTCGAACGTATCGCTGCGAACCGAATTCGACAGGTAATTGTTGGTGCCGTTTGGCGAGGCGAGTTGCGCCTGGTTCGGCTGAGGATAGAGACTCAGCACTTTCACCGCGATCGGATCGAGACCCGTCAGCTTGTTGTTGGGAATCGGCATGCGCTGAATCCGGCCGTTCGCCTGTAGGACGCCGGACTTCGGATCGTAGAGCTGGTAGTTTGACCCGACGGAGAGAAGCGCCGAGAAATCGCCCATCCGTTCCGCAGCCGTCGGAACCGTGGTCACCGTCGGCTCCGGGAACGAGTCCTTGATGCCCTCATAGCTGAAGAACCAGAACAGCTTGTTCTTGCCGTTGAACAGCTTCGGAATCAGCACCGGGCCCGACGCCGTGCCGCCGTATTGATTAAAACGGGTGATGGGCTTGGGTGAAACTTTGCTACCGTCCGCTTTCGTTCCAGCCCGGTTCAGGAAGAACGGCGTCGCCGCGAGATCCGACGTCTGGTTGAACTCATACAGCGCTCCGTGGAACTGGTTGCCACCGCCTTTGAGGACAATGTTCACCGTTCCGCCGCCGGTGTGGCCATACGCGGCGTCCGCTTCGAAGGTATGCACGCGAACTTCCTCGACCGCGTCGACCGGCGGATTGAACGCCACGCGCGAGTTGCGCGTCGTGTCCGGCGATCCGTCCACCAGGATCTCATTCGACTGCGCCGGGGCGCCGCCCATCGAAAATCCCGAAGGACCGGCGTTGTCGAACGGACGGGAGAACTTCGGATCGGCTGTCGAGATCACGCCGATTGAAGTCTGCGCGAGCACCAGCGCGACGCGCCCGTTCATCGGAAGGTTCGCGACCGATCGCCCGCTGATCACCTGACCCGCCGATGCGGTCGCCGTCTCAAGCAGTGGCGATTCAGCGGTCACGTCGACGCTCTCGCTCACCTGGCCCACTTCGAGCGAGATGTCGACGCTCTCTCGCTGGCCCGATCCGACGTTGAAGTTGTCCCGCAAATATCGTTTGAAGCCGGGCGCTTCCGCCGCGATCTTATAGGTTCCAGGACTCAAAAAT
>JBDTTK010000661.1:0-3047 GCA_039930685.1 Bryobacteraceae bacterium
GGACCGGCATCGCGGTCGATGCCGGGATCAGCGCTCGGACGGCGGCGTACGCGACCGGCGCTGCGGTTCTTCTTCCGTTGGCGATGTGGGGGCTCGCGCAGAAACTTTGGCGCGGTGAGCGGGAATAAAGAGGTGGAGTTGGAGGATGTGTGTTCGCGGTTTGTTCGCCATCCGGCGGCGGCAGGCGTTACTGGTTCCCTTAAGATTACGGTTTACAGTGTTAATTCCGCCATTCACCGGCAAACGCTCTCGGCGGACCGCAGAATCGGCTAGGATGAAGTCATTGTGATCCCTTCGAGACAGAAGAGCGAAGCAAGTCCGGCGCTGGACCCGCCGGAAGATGCAACCGCGGAAGCGGTCGAGCAAAACACGCCTACTGGGTTCCAGGAAGCGCCCCTTGTCGCGGCGGCGCGTCAGGGCGATTCCGAGGCTTTCTCCCAACTCGTGAAGCAATACGAGCGGAAGATATTCCGGCTCGCGAAGAACATTACACAGAACGACGAAGACGCCGAAGACGTGCTGCAAGACGCGTTTCTGAAGGCGTACGAGCATCTCGACGACTTCCAGGGGAACTCGAAGTTTTACACCTGGATTGTGCGCATCGCGGTCAACGAATCGCTCATGAAGCTGCGAAAGCGGAAGAGCGATAAGACGGTGCCCTTGGACGAGCCGGTCGAAACAGGCGAAGAGACGGTGGTGAGAGAGATCGCGGTTTGGGAGGGCAATCCGGAGGACCAGTATTCTTCCGAGGAGTTGCGCGATATCCTGGACAAGGCTGTTGAAGCGCTGAAGCCGGTTTTCCGCACCGTTTTCATTCTTCGAGACATCGAAGAAATGTCCACCGAGGAGACGGCAGAGGCCCTCGGAATTTCAGTGCCAGCCGTCAAGAGCCGGCTGCTTCGCGCAAGGTTACAATTGCGGGAGCGGCTGACAAGGCTCTTTAAGCGAAAAGGGGAAGATGTGTTTGCTTACCTGTAAGGATTTCTTGCGCGAGATGAGCGACTACCTGGACGACAGCGTCGACTTGAAGCTGCGCGCCGAGCTGGAAGTGCACGTTTCGCAATGCCCCAACTGCTTCGTCGTGGTGGACACGACCAAGCGAACCCTGCAGATCTACAAAGGGATGGAAGCGCAGGACGTTCCGAGCGGCGTGAAGAACCGGCTGATGGCGGCTCTCGATAAGCGGATGGCCGCCAAGAGAGAAAAGTGTTCAGGCGCTCCGGTAGCCGATCAAGGCAGTTCGACCGGGCAGGCTCCGCGATAGAACGGGCAGCGTGCGCACCGCGACGCGGGGCGCACGGGAAACTCCAGGGTGTTCTGTGCCTGGAGGAATCCGTCGATCTGTCCGGTCACAGCCGCAGCATCCGATAGCGCGATCTCCTTCGCGTCTCCCTCTCTCAACCAAAACAAATACCCACGGTCCGGCAACCGCCCCGCATAGCGCTCAATGGCCAACGCGTAGATCTGCAATTGCAGTGCGTAGGCAGACTCCGCATCGCGGTCCGCGTCGGTCTTGTAATCGACCACGACCAATTCGCCGCCCTCTTCAAACCACAAGTCGATTTGGCCGTTGACAATGACGTCGCCAAGCGGCAGTAGAAAATCGAATTCGCGTTCGACGCGGATGGCGCGCGCGGCGCGGACGCCGAGTTCACTGTTGCGGAAGCGATCGGCGAGATCTGCGGCTTCGCCGCGGACGGTGCGGAGTCCTGCGAGCGATTCGTGGACCGCGACGCCGAGAGCGCGTCCTCCGGTGGACGCACCTTCGCGGACAACGCCGCTAATGCCCAGGTAACGTTCGAGGTAGTAGCGGCGGGGGCAGTCCGCGAAGAGGCTCAGCGAGGTCGCGGTGACGCTGGCGTCATGCTGTCCGGCGATGGCGGGCGGAGCCAGCAGAATTTCCGCGACCGCGCCAGGTGAAGCAACTGACGGCGAAGACGGACCGGCGGAGTCCGATTGCGATTCGACTCCGAGACCGAGCGACTTGTGCACCACGCCCTGCCAGGCGGCCTTTCGCTTGTTGAAGGCATCGGCGAGGACGAGGTGGTCCTGCGCGCGCGTCATAGCCACGTAGAGCAGCCGATTCTCTTCCTCCTTGTCGCGGGCGGACCGCTCCTTCGCAATCGTGCGGTGCACCAAGTCGCCATAGCCTTTGCCATCGAACGAGTTTCGCCATTGGATGCCGAGACCGTGGCTGGGCGAGAAGAGGATCGCCGAAGTCCGATTGCTGGTCTGCGCGCCGAGGGCGACAACGAAGACCACGGGGAACTCCAGGCCCTTGGCCGTGTGGACAGTCATCAGCCGGACCATGTCGCCCGCTTCGCCGGAGGGCGGCGCTTCCGCTTCCGACTGGGCGTCGCGGAGCGCATCGAGATGTTGCAGCAAAGTCCAGAGCGATTCCGGACTCGCGGCGTGGCGGCGTTGGAGATAGCTGAGGAACTTCTCGAGGTTCGCGCGCTGGCGTTCGCCGAGGCGGCCTTCGTAGTCGCAGGCGTCAAAGAATGGCGTCAGGAGCCGGTCGGGAGAAACGGAGTCTGCGGCGGCGCGCGCCTCCGCGAGGCGCTGCTCGAACTCCGGCGCGTGTTGCTCGAGCCGGAGAATGCGCAATACGGTTTCGTCGTCGAGGCCTACGAGCGGAGACCGCAGGACGCCCGCGAGCGCGATTTCGTCGAGCGGGTTTTCGATAACGCGCAGCAGCAGGACGGCATCGCGCACTTCACGGGCTTCAAGGAACGTGCGTCCGCCGGTGACGAGGAACGGCACGGCAGCGTCGTCGAAGGCGGTCTGAAGCGGGCCGAGAGCGGACATGGTCCGTGCGAGCACGGCGACGTCCTTGTACGGTACGCCGGCGGCGGCGAGAGCGCGGATTCGGCGCGCGACCTGACGGGCTTCGCTTTCGCTCGCAATATCCATCGCATCGCCGGTACCAGTGATGCGCTCGACGCTCGGCACGTCCTTGGGGGGAAACTCGCGGGCGGCGAAGAGGGCGCGCGGACGAATGCCATCGGCGCCGTCCAAGACACTTTCGACCGACGACAGAATCTCGG
>JBDTTK010000662.1:0-3046 GCA_039930685.1 Bryobacteraceae bacterium
CTCGCGACCAAGGCCAGGAGCGCCAGCAGATAGCATGCGCCGCCGAGCAGAAGCGTCGTCCGCAGGCCGAGATAGATGGCGAGGAAGATGGCGCTCGCCGATCCCAACACACTCGCCGCCGCATTCAGCGACCACGCCCATCGCACCGACGGACTGTGCAACAGTTCGAGCCGCGCGAGGCCCTTGGGGAACGGCATCCCCATGAGAAACGCCGACGGAGCGATCAGCAGCATGGTCAGCAAGACCTTAACGTAGAGCGGCAAGCCAACCAGCGCACCTGTCAGCGGCGTTGCGATAAATCCGAGGATCGTGACCAGAATCGTGATCCCGACCAGCGCGAAGTTCCAACGCGTGTCATCCCGCAGGATCTGCTTGCTGAAGAAGCTCCCGCAGCCGCTGGCGACCAGCATGGCGAAGATGATTACGGTCAGCGCGTACGTTGGATGACCGAGGAAGAGCACAAACTTCTGAATCAGCGCGACCTGAATCAATATGTAGCCGACGCCGATCGCCAGGAAATACCAAAGAAAGGAAACGATCCCCTGCTCCTTCGGCAGCCTGGTTCCGAGCAACAGCCGCGGCAGCACCAGCACGAGGATCGTCGCGACGATGCTGATGCCCATCGAGCCAAACAGCATCGGAAGCGCACGATTTATTTTGTAATCCGCCGCATCCTGTTTCTTCTGCCACAGGAACTCCCAGATGTCGCGCGGCTGCACGGTGTAGAAGAAGAATGGCCGGTCGTCATTCACGGCGGAGACATCGAACGGATACTCGCTCAAGAACTGATTCTTGTCCGCCGCCAACAGGTATTGGCCGAAGGCGTTCTGCTTTCCGTCACCGGGCAGATAGACGGCTTCCATACCCGCCAACTTGGCTGTTTCCCGCATCTTCTCGACATCCGCCGCCGGGAACGGCTTGCGCGAGATCAGCACCGTATCCTGGGCGCCCCAGGCTTCGATCTTCTTCTGGTCCGCGCGAAGAACCATGACGTGCGCAGGGAGATTGGTTTCGCCGAGCCGGGCCAGCGCGTCGGACGCCAGCGTCAAGAGGCGCAGCGACTCGCGCGGCGGGTCAAAGCCCCATCGCGTAAATGCCAGGACGCCGTCGTCCGTCAGGTGGGTCAGGTAGTCATAGAACGCGTCCGTCGTATACAGGTTGTTCTCGGACAGGGCAAACGCGCCGGCTGCCGTCGACGCCCAAGTGTCGACCAAGGTCGCCTGCAGCACCTGATACTTCTCCGTGCTGCGGCGGATGAAACTGCGCCCGTCCTCGATGTGAATCTTCACTTCGGGCCGGAAATACAAATTGTGGCTCGCGTCCTTGAACCGGTCGCGCATCACTGTATTGGCAATGATCGGATTGATCTCGACGCCGGTGATATCCTTTGCGCCGGAGGCCATCGCGCGCGCCACGTCATAACCGCCGCCGGGCCCGATGATCATCGTCTTCGCGCCGGGCCGCAGGGTGTACGGCAGTCCGGGGCCTTGCGAGACGAGCATCTTCCGATCGGCGTCCGACAGGTGATCGAAGTCAAACGGGTTGATCCCGGTCGACGCGTCGGCGTCAATGACGATCAACAGATTGCCGGGCGTTCCGGTGACAGCGATCCGCGAAAAGCTGTTCCACTTGACGAACAGCTCCTTGCCGATCTTGGCGCCCTTGGCGTAGACGATATCGATTACGGGAATGCGCGCGTTAAAGGCGACCAGCCCGACCAGCCCCAGGGCCGTAAGCACAGCGGCGGCGCGCCAGCTGGCGGACCCCGCAACGTTAAACCAGATTCCCGAAGCCACCGCGAACAGGATCGCCGCCGCAATCACCGTATTGGGACCGCCCACGAGATTCAGCAAAGGAATCAGGAGCAGGCACCCGCCGGCGGCGCCGAGGAGGTCGAAGAAGTACACGCGGTCGACGCGTTCAATCGATTCGCCGATGGCGAGCGACACAATCGCTCCCGCGAACAGGAACGGCAGCGCGCTCGCAAAATAGATAGCCGCCAGCACCCAGAAACTCGACAGGCCATTTTGCCGGAGAGTAAACGAAAGGGTAGCTACAACCACCACGCTGTTCACGAGCGACAGTGCGCCCAGCTTGGCGAAAAGCGTGCCGCGCCAGTCCGCGACGACATAGGAGAGAACGCCGCCAACGCCCAGTCCAAACAATGCGATCGAAATCGAGAGAAAGGCAAAGTGGTAGTAAAAGACCACTGAAAAGACACGCGTGAGCGACAGCTCCATGAGGAGGGTCGCCAGCGTCGTCAACCCAACGCCCAGATAGAGTTGGGGCCAACTGATGTGCGCACGTTCCTGCGCGGGGGATGAGGAAATCACGGGCAAGCTATTACTGTAGCGTTTTGCGCGACTCTCCCCAATACAAGGAGAGCCGCCTTGATGTATCCGACGTGCGGACGGCCGCTAGCTGAAATGGTATTTGTCGGCTTTCTCGTCCCAGAAAACCTTCTTGCCGCGGCGATACGAAAGCGTCGCCAGGTGGCCGGAGATGGCCGCCTGCATGCCGACTTCAACCGGAGCGACGGGCTTCGCGGTCCCTCGGATCGATTCGAGGAAGTTCAGCATATGCGCTTCGACCGCTTTGTTGTCGTTGCCCGGAAGATGAATGCTCAGTTCCTTGCGCGCCGCGACCCTCTCCGGAGCCTTGCCATTGAACTTCTCGGGATAGAAGTTGAGGAACTGGCGATTGAGCACTTCGATCGTGCCTTCGTTGCCCATGAACTGCTCGCCGTAGCCGTAGTGGTCGTTCCCGAAATAGCAGGAGTAGTTGATATGAAACTTGTCGGGGTAATCGTAGATCGCGCTCAGCGTATCGGGCACGTCGCGATCGTCTTTGGTCCACCGGTAAATGCCGCCCGAAGCCATGCAGGATTGGGGCACCGTCTTGCCGCACACGAAATTCGAGATGTCCGTCTGGTGCACCAACAGATCGGTCGAGATGCCGCCCGAGTAGTCCCAGTAAAGTCGCCATTGATAGAAGCGCTGCTTGTCGAACGGCCTCTTCTTGGGCACGCCTTCCTGGAACCGATCCC
>JBDTTK010000663.1:0-3032 GCA_039930685.1 Bryobacteraceae bacterium
CGAGGCCGAAGAAGTGATTGTTGACAAGTTTGTTGTGACTGCTTTGCGCCCCGTCGAACGCATAAATGCCGACCTGGTTGTCGTAGATCTCGTTGTGCGTGATGACAGTGCCTGGTCCGCCGGCCTGGATCCCGGCAATCTGGAATTGGGTCAAGTAATCCGTACCGCAGCCGAGGTCGGGCGAGCCGCAGGAATTGCCGCTGATGACATTGTGCGAAATTGTGCCGGCCGCGCCAAAGACGAACTCTATGCCGCTGGTTGCGACGATGGTCGACAGCCCCGCTCCGGTGATGACGTTTTCTGAAATATCAACTAACGAGCCGTCACCGAACGCGATGATGCCCGTACCACCGTAGTCGCTGATGTCCGAGTGCTCGATCGTCGCGGTCGCAATTGTGCCAAACGGATCGCCGATCGTGATTCCGTGGCCGACGCGAAAGCAGGCGGCAAGCGGCGTGTTGTGGATATGGGTGACAGCAGCGAAGCTGAGATCAAGGTGCGCACCATCTCTTACCAGAATGCCGTCGCGAAGCGCTCCGTCGTCGCACGTCCCTGTGGCCGGCCCCGTCACCGTGAAACGCGCCATCCTCACTCTGGCGAGCGCAGCAGCGGTTTGGCCCGGACCGGGACTCTGAAACGATGTCGGGAATCACGATCGACAGGTGGCCGAAAAGGGCTTGCACTGTCCACCCCCTCGTGCTCCGGCGAATCTGAAAGGCGAGAGTCCGGCGCGACGTTGGTCGACCACACTGCGGATGTAGGGGGCAGCATCGGCGCAGGCTGCTATCCGAGATAAAAGCCGCACGAAGACCCCCGGATGAGATGAATACGTCGATATTCTTCGCCAAGCCGTCGCAGCCAGGAACGGACGTCCACGTCTATCAACGTGGACACATCATTGCCGACCGCGCGCTTCAGTGCCAGATGTCGTCAATAGACCGCTTACTATTCATTCGCGTCTGATAAATCCAGACGACTCGACCAAACCAGGTATGCCAAGGGTACAAAACCTCACGGGATTCGGTACTATAAGTGTTTGATTGATGACTTGTACAATTCGCGGCGTCCGCATTCGTCGCTCGAAACGAACGGAACCATTGCTCCTGGCGGCCTTGGAGACGCGCGACGGCCGGTGAAGCAAGCCGTTCATGGTGAATATTTTCCTTGATACTTCGCCCGGGAAGGTCAAAGCTGGATCGGTTAGCGGATGACGCGATTTCAAACGTGATAACTGCCTTCTCCACATTCTCCCGGCGCTTGGCAGTACCGCGTCTGTCGGCGTTAGTGATCTTGACGGTGTGCTCGTCACCGTCGTGGACTCAAACGTGCCCCGACTACCTGATGTCGGAATCTCGACTGCAGCAGATCCTCGGAACAGCGATCGGCCCCTTGAACGACATTGCTTCCGGTAAGGAGGTACATATCGATCCAACCGCCGCGTGCTATCTGAAGATGCGCGTAACCGTCAACCTGTTGGTGGCGTCATGCACGTTGTCCGGCTGCTCCACCGCGATCGCCGATGATCAGCGCATCGGGATCAAACAGTTCGACATCGAGGGATGCGACGCGGAGTTTCGCCTCGCCGGCATACGCCCGACGGTAACGACGGCATTCGCGGACGTCGCCAAAGACATTGCCGACCATTGTGGCGCTGGCGCGTTCAGGATTGCCAGCGTTCATCCGGAGCGCGTTGACGGTCGTCCCGTTGTCCGACTGGTATTCGCGCCACGTTAGCCGGATGATCGAAATGAAGTCGTCGACCGCGGCCGCGAGCCAGGAAGACCGGCCGATCATCAAGGTGTTCCTGGCATCAGGTCAGGAGTTCGAGCGCGAGCGCAAGGAATTCGAGGCGCTCATCAAGCGGATCGGAAATTTGCCACACATCGCCCGCAGGTATCAGCTGGCCCCGGTGCACTGGCAGCAAGGAGGCGGCGACACCGCGGGCCAGTCGGTGCAGGCCCGGATCGAGGCCTCGATCCAATTCGAGGACGTGCCCATCTTCCTCGTTCTGATCGGTACCTATGTTGGCCCCGGAACACTCGAGGAATACGAGGGGGTGGTCGCCACGAGGAAGGCGCGAGGCGGAATCTGGCCCGCCCTGTATGTGTTTTTTAAGACCGCGGACGACGGTTCGACATTGGTCGGCGATTCAAGAGTCGCGGAATTTCGTCGACGCGTGATCCAGGACAAAGTGTCGGTCCCGGGACATTTCACCGAACTGGCGATGTTGGAAGAGCGGCTGGCGAATCAGTTGACGCAACTGCTGGTACCTCTGGCCCGCAGCGATCCGCTAAAGGGCGAGGTCCTGCGCGAACGCTTCTTCATCGCAGCCACGCTGACGCTCTTCGGAGCGGTCATCGCAATCTACGATTCGTCGACGATGGCGTTTCCCAGCAACGCGGTTTCAACGCTGCGGGTGCTGGCCATTCTCGTTGCCCCACCCCTTCTTTTCCTGCTGGGACTTGTCACCGTCTGGATGTTCCACCGGATAATCGGCGAGTTCCTGTTCGCCTGGAATTCGGTAAGTTATTCGGACGATCGCCTGTTCGCGGTGTTTAAGAATCTGATCCCGACCGTGTTCGTCCCGGCGCACATTCGTCCTCGCTTTCCATCGTCAGCGATTGGCAACCTTCTGAATGGCTTTCTGTTGTTGCTCGTAGGCATTGTTCCGCTGGCCGCGGAATTCGACTGCATCTTCAACG
This sequence comes from Bryobacteraceae bacterium, assembly GCA_039930685.1. GTDB lineage: Bacteria > Acidobacteriota > Terriglobia > Bryobacterales > Bryobacteraceae > JBBQWZ01. Next base: position 2,703 of record JBDTTK010000663.1, read on the forward strand.
AAATGGTGCAATGGCATTACGTAGTGGCGCCGGACGAAATCGTCCCCAAACCAACCGAGTCGGATTGCAATTGCGCGGGCCAGACCGTCAGTAGTCGTTATGTGCAGCAGACCTTGACGTTCCCGTACACGCTAACCGGTGAAGTCGCGGACAAATATGTGAAGAGTGGTGGACCGATTTTTGTCTACGCCGAGGGGATGCTCGGCGACAGCGGACCGCGGGCGCCCAGGGAATCATTCCGCAAGAATATGGGACCTCAAGTTTTCCTTCCCTGGCAGATCTGGCTGTATATCGGACTGCTCGCGGCCCATGCGGCGTTGAACATCCATT
>JBDTTK010000664.1:0-3030 GCA_039930685.1 Bryobacteraceae bacterium
TGATTCTGTTCTGCTCGATGCGGCGCAACGGCAAGTCCATCGGGCAGATGGCGCGGGAAGAGATCGGCAAGATTGGCGGATTTACGGCGCTGATTACGGTGCTGCTGATCATGATCATCCTGCTGGCGGTCGTCGGGCTGGTGGTGGTCAACGCGTTGAAGGGTTCGCCGTGGGGGACATTCACGATTGCGGCGACGATGCCGGTCGCCCTCTTCATGGGGGTTTACCTTCGGTTCTGGCGGCCCGGGAAAGTGCTCGAGGTGTCCGCGATCGGATTCGTGCTGATCATCGCGGCGATCTTTGGCGGCGAGTGGGTGGCGAACTCCCCGGAAATCGCCCCGTGGTTCACCTATTCGGGAGTCGCGCTGTCGATCGCGGTGATCGTGTACGGATTCGCGGCGAGCGCGCTGCCAGTGTGGCTGCTACTCGCGCCGCGCGACTATCTGAGCACGTTCGTCAAGTTAGGCGTTGTGCTCATGCTTGGGCTGGGGATCTTCCTTGTCCGGCCGGAACTGCAATTGCCGCCTCTGACTCGGTTTGTGGACGGGACCGGTCCGATTTTCGCGGGCAAAATCTTTCCGTTCTGCTTCATTACGATTGCCTGCGGCGCCATCTCGGGCTTTCACGCGTTGATCTCGTCCGGTACGACGCCGAAGCTGATCGCGCGGGAGTGGCACGCGTGGCCGGTGGGCTACGGATCGATGCTGCTCGAAAGCTTCGTGGCGATCATGGCGTTGGTGGCCGCGTGCGCGTTGCAACCGGGCGTGTTCTTCGCGGTGAATTCGCCGGCGGGTATCGTGGGTGCGACTCCGGAGGCGGCCACGGCGACAATCTCCGCGTGGGGGTACGCCGTGACTCCGGACCAGATGTCGGCGTTGGCGAAAGAAGTCGGCGAGGAGACGCTGTTCTACCGGACGGGCGGCGCGCCGTCGCTCGCGCTCGGAATGGCGCACATCTTTGCGAAGTTTGGCGGCGAAAAAATCCTTGGGTTTTGGTATCACTTCGCCATCATGTTCGAGGCGCTGTTCATCCTGACGGTGATTGACGCCGGGACGCGCGTCGGGAGGTTCATGTTGCAGGACCTGCTGGGCCACGTCTGGAAGCCGCTCGGGCGGACGGGCTGGATGCCTGGGGTGCTGGCGACCAGCGGGATGGTGGTCCTTGGGTGGGGCTACTTCCTGTATCAGGGCGTCAGGGATCCGCTGGGCGGGATCAATTCGCTGTGGCCGCTGTTCGGCATCGCGAATCAGCTGCTGGCGGCCATTGCGCTGTGCGTAGCGACGACAATTCTCATCAAGATGCACGGCGCCAAGTACATGTGGGTGACCTGTACTCCGCTTGTGTGGCTCCTGATCGTGACATTTACCGCAGGCTGGCAAAAGATCTTTTCGGATTCGGCCAAGATCGGCTTTCTGGCGGCCGCGGACGCGCTGGCGCGGGGCACCCAGACAGCGGCAACCGGGACCCTGATTTTCAATAACCGGCTGGACGCTGCGGTTTGCGGCCTCCTGCTGGTGCTGGTGACGTTGATTCTCGTCGACTCGATCCGCGTTTGGAGCGGACTGCTATCCGGTTCGCGGCGAATCGAACTTGTCGAGGCGCCCTTCGTCATGACGCAATTAAGCGCGGAGGAAGTATGAGGGTATTGTGGCAAACGATCTGGGGATTGATGCGGGAGCTCTCGGACCAGTCGGCGTATGCGCGCTTTCTGGAACTGAATGGAGCCGAGGAATCTCCGGAGCAATGGCGGCGGTTTAGCGATGAACGGTTGAAGGCGAAGTACAGTCGGGCAAAGTGCTGCTGACTCGTTGCTTTGTGGTGTATCTAACGTTTTGTTGGAGCCGAAGGGTGTTATGAGGGGATCCCCTCTGGGAAAGGAATCCCCCTCCGCAGCGGCGCATTACTGGGATAACGCGCGGCCGGGCTTGCATTCGCAAGGCTACTTTGAGAATAGACGGCAACGGGTTAGAAATCCAGGGGAATCTTATGAGAACCAGCGGGAAGGCCTTGCCAGCGTAAGTTGAATTACTCCGGAAGTGAGAATGGAGGCCTCTCCCAGAGAAAGGCCTCCAAATGCGGGTTTCGCCGTGCGTCCCAGCTAGGCGAATTAACCCAGACATCGCCATCCTAAGGCGGGATGGCCCGGCGGACAATGGCATGAACATGTTAGTTATCTATTAATGAGTAGTCTATTCAGGCTGAAAATATCCCAAAGATGGGTATTTCAAGTGGACTTCGAGGCACGGAGATCGTGGCTAACTATTTCACAGTAAAAGGTATACCGCGTATCCACAGGGTGTTATCGAATGCCAGGTTAGATGAGAAAGCGGTTAGAATGCGTTCGAATATTTTGGCGCTGGCGCTGGTAGTCGCGGTTCTGCCGGTCGCGAGCGTCCGGGCGGCGGAGCCAAAACTACCCAGCATGCGGGAGCAGGCCGGAATCCAACAGGAGTGGCTCCGCATGCGGCTGGAGCGAGTGCTGCCGAAACTGATGCGAAAGCACGGCGTCGAGATGTGGCTCGTGATCTGTCGCGAGTACAACGAGGATCCGGCGTTTCTTTCGCTCGTTTCGCCGACCGTATTCGCCGCGCGCCGCCGGACGATCTTGGTTTTCCATGACCGCGGCGAGGGAAAGGGCGTGGAGCGCCTGGCACTCGGGGGTGGATCGAATGGCGGACTCTATACGGTGTACCGGGATCCGGAAGTCGAGGGGAGGGAGATTTACGGGGAAGGGCAGTGGGCGCTGCTGCGAAAACTGGTAGACCAGCGCAGACCCGCCACGATCGCGATCGACGTTTCGGCGACGCACGCCTTCTCGGACGGGCTGAGCGCGGCGGAGCGCGACAAGCTCGAGACCGTGCTTGGACCTGAAAACAGCAGGCGCATCGTCCGGGCGGAGAACCTTGCATTGGAATATGTTGAAACGCGCGTACCGGAGATGCTGCCGATGTATCGGCAGATGACGGAGATCGTGCACTCGCTGATCTCGCGGGCGTTCTCGAATGAGGTGATCCGGCCGGGCAAGACGAC
>JBDTTK010000665.1:0-3030 GCA_039930685.1 Bryobacteraceae bacterium
GGATGCCCCGTTGGCGCGCGTGGTGATGCCGGTTGGTGGAGCCAGATAGGTAGGAAACGCAGAGGAATCGAGCAGCATCGGGTACGCCGAAGTCCACGGCGCGTCGTTACTGTTCTGAACCCAGCCCGCCGGCGGATCGATCACCTTGGGCAACTGATCGTAGGGAACCATCCTCGACCGGGACCAGATCAGCGCGGATTGATCGCCCGGAACCACTCCGTTCCAAAACGCATAGTCCCCCCGGGGACGAACCGGCACAGCCGCGTTGTACACGTACATGATGTGGCCGTCGCGGTCGGCATAGGCCGTGTTGAACAGCGGCAATTGCTGCATCCGCATGGCGTCCTGGAATTGCGCGAAGTCGCGGGCAAGTCCCATCTTCCAAAACTGTTCGAACATCCGAGGCCGGTCCAGCGCCGTCACGCGGAGAGCGATCGTCGTGCCTTCCCGATCGACGATCACCGGGCCATGTTCGGACTTGCGAATGGTCACGGGTTCGTCGCGCAGCGTGCCGTCTTTCTGGAGCACTCGGATGGTTTGCTTGGTTACTTCAAACTGCCGGACCTTGCCGTCCAGCACATAGCCGCCGTCTTTCAGCTTCAAGCGATAGAGGTCGGCCCCGTTGGGATTGTTCGTGGTCTGGGTCCAGCCTAGATAATCGGTGAAACATTGCCGGAGAACCGGGAAGCCGACCCAGACCGCTCCGTACGAGGTCACGCCCGGAGCCGTCAGTTGGACTTCGAAGTAGGTATGCCGGTCGGCCCATGCCAAGTGAGAATTGCTCATGAGCATCGCGTGGCCATTGGCCGAGTGCGAAGGTGCAATCGCCCATTCGTTCGAGGCGTGAATGTCGACGGCGGCAAGCTTGAGCCGGGCCTCAACTCTCGCGGCGCTGACCAGCCAGTCATAGTGGATGACGCGAAGGCCGTGGGCGAGAACGTCCTCGACCTTCAGCGGAAGAGCCGCTTTAGCCGCTGCGCTCAGCGAATCGCTGTGTTCCTTGCCCCAGGCATTCAGGCCCTCGACGAATCCGGCGAGCAGCGGCGCAAATTCAGGGGACTGCTGCGTCGCCCACTGTTTGGCGCGTTCGGGAATACCGTTGACGCGCACCCAGTGGTCGGAATCGAGATACTCCTCGCCGTAAAGTTCGGCGCCGCGGCCGCGGGCTTGCGTGTACAAGCGAAGCAGAAGTTCAGAGTGCGCTTCCATTTGCGCGTAGCCGTAGGCGAAGAAAAGACTGGCGCGGTCCGGCGCAAACATGTGCGGGATACCGAAGCGGTCCCACAGGATCTCGGTTCCTTTCGCTGGGGTGGCGCCGGGGGCAGGTGTGGCAACGGCGAAGGCCGCAAAGAGCGCGATCGTCGCAAGGGTCCGCTGGGCAGTTTTGATGGCCACTAGTCTCCTGATTTCTGACTCAGGGGATCAGTATAGTCTAGAGCTCGCTTAGCCCATCGGGAAACGAATCGTCCTGAGTCCCGGCGCATCCGGCGGACCAGACTTTGCGCGGGATACGCTGGACCCTGCCCAACAGTTACCCGTGGTTCGTGCCCAACCGCTGCGACGGAAGCGCACTCGCCCCTGGCGCCGCGCAGGTCGGACAGCCTTCAATGTCGGCGTGGACGGGCACCTGCAATTCCACCGGAAGGAGGTGGTCAATCTCGTCGGGCAATCGATCGAGATTGCCGCCGCAAGTGAGTTCCGGGCTGTGGCGCGAAAGTTTTGACGCCCTGGTCCAGCGGCCGGCATCTTTCTGCCCGTGACGCTGATCATCGCCCGCGGGACCGCCGTTCTAACCCTCGGACTCCTTACTCTCCTTTCCGCCGCCGAAAACACCTGGCCCCAGTGGCGCGGACCCGAGCGCTCCGGTCTCACGCCCGGCCCTGCCTTCCCCGCCAACCTCCAAAATCTGAAGCCCCTCTGGCGCGTCGAACTCGACAAAGGCTACCCCGGCCCCATCGTCTCCGAGGACCGCGTCTTCGTTGCCGAAACCGCCAACACCGACACCGAAATCGTCCGTGCCCTCGATCGCAAAACCGGTAAGGAACTCTGGCGCGCCTCCTGGCCCGGAAAGATCTCCGTGCCCTTTTTCGCCAAGAAATCCGGCGACTGGATCCGATCCACTCCCGCGTTTGACGGCAAGCTGCTCTTCATCGGCGGCATGGAAGAAGTCCTCGTCGCCCTTGACGCCTCCACCGGGAAAGAAAAGTGGCGAGTCGATTTTCGCCGGCGTTTCGGAACCCCCACCCCGGAATTCGGATTCGCCAGTTCCCCTCTGGTCGATGGCCGGTTCCTCTACGTCCAGGCTTCAAATGCCCTCGTGAAACTCGACAAAGCCACCGGCGAAACCATCTGGCGAACCCTCGAACACAAGCAGGACATCATGGAAAGCGGCGCTTTCTCCTCACCCGCATTCGCCGAAATTGGTGGTGTCCGCCAACTCCTCGTCCAATCCCGTACTCACCTGACCGGCGTCGATCCGAAATCCGGCGCGCCGCTTTGGAGTCAGGAAATTCCCAACTTTCGCGGCATGAACATCCTGACGCCGGTCGCATTCGGCGACTCCATTTTCACCAGCACCTACCAGAACAATTCCTTTCTCTATACGGTCCAATCCGACGGCGGCAAGTGGAACGTACGGGAAACCTGGAAGAACAAAGCCAAAGGTTACATGTCGACACCGGTGCGCATCGGAGACTTTGTCTACATGCATCTCGGCAATCAGCGCTTCACCTGCATGGACCTCAAGACCGGAGAATCCCGCTGGACCACCGAGCCGTTTGGAACCTATTGGTCGCTCGCCATGAGCGGCGACCGCATTCTCGCCCTGGACGAAGCCGGCAAACTCCTGCTCATTCGCGCAAATCCCGAGAAGTTCGAATTGTTGGACGCCCGGGAGATCAGCAAGGATTCCACTTGGGGCCACATCGCGGTTGCCGGCAACGAAATCTTTGTCCGCGAACTGAAAGCGGTCGCCGCCTATCGCTGGGAGTAGCGCCGCCCCCTTCCCGTCGCGAAGTGAACAAATAGGTA
>JBDTTK010000666.1:0-3028 GCA_039930685.1 Bryobacteraceae bacterium
AGGTTCTCCTGCATCACGGAAAGCTTCACGTCCCTCAGGCTCCCTTCACTCCCTTCCCTCTGGATCTCAAGCGTCCTCGACTCGATCAAAACTCCAATACACCGACCGGCAAGAGTTCAAATATGCCAAATACGCCAAATACGCCAAATACGTGAACTTGGGCGGGGAGAAGAAGCAGAACTTTCCAGACAGAATGCACATCTTGCATTCTTGTGGGGCTCTTGCGGCATTGATGATTTCGAACGCATTGGGCTAATGAGCGGTGAGGATTAAGCTTGCGTTGCCGGGAGCTCGGGGCGGGTCGGGATTGCGATGTTGCTTGGGGTGTCTGATCTCGGGCCAGAATTCGCGAACCACATTGATACCGGCGTCAATCCCGAACGAGATTCCGGTGGTTGAGAACCCGCTGGAGACGGTATGCAGTCGATCGGGCTGCCAAAGGCGGCTCAGAAAGGCGGAGCCGACCGTACCTGAGATCTGTCCGAGGGCAATCGTCTTCTCTTCGGTGGTGGTCTTCCGGGTGATGACGGTGCTCATCAGCGCGTACGTGATCCGACGCCTGAATCCCCGTTTGCCGGACGGCACGTACCCAATCGCTTCATGGCGGATGCCGGCGATCGGGTATTTGATGGCGTTCTTGATGACGTGCCGGCCATAGGAAGAGCCGAGTCTCTTGGCGAACCCGGAGGTGCCTCGTCCCCATTCCTCCGGGTTGTTGCGCACGTGGTTCCAGCCGACAGACGCGCTAATGCCTACGGCTGCACTCCAGCCAAACGTCTTCTTGAAGAAGGCATCGCGATAGGGATGAAGTTGGCCGGGCTGTCGGGGACGGCTTTGCGGATCGGCGCCCTCCGCGATCCACGGGGCCACCAGGATCATTACCCCTAGCGCCGGCGACATACGGTTCTTCTTGGTGATCGATGTCAAAACTGCACCCTCCTGCCGTTTCTGTCGAACTGGAATCGCCCAACTGGCTACAGCGCCTGCAAATCTCGTAACTGAGATTCGACGACGCGGCTGAAGCTCTCGACTTCTTCGGAGGTGTAGCCAGCGGCCCGGAACGCGTCCCGAATCCGGCTCTTCGATAACTTGGAGAGGATGTCACCAATCCGCTTGGCGTCTTCCAGTGGAATGTCCCGGCCGACCGATCGCAAATGGAGCCGTTTCCGTCGATATGGATGCAGCTTTTGCAGACATTCGGACAGACCGGGCAGGTTTTTTCCGCGTGGACCTCCGAGGCGCCAAAGGCGGCAACCACGAGTAAGGCCGTCGTTACCCGCATTTTCAATAACATGCGTTTTCTCCTCCGACTTGGCTCCCGCCATCGGCAATACGAATGCAATAAGACGGCCAGTGTCGGAGAGCCTGTTTGTGGGCGGAGGCGATTGCTATCGGATCTGAGACGAAGCACATCCCGGCCAATCGAAGGGATTGCATGAGATTGCTGACTCAACCAAACGATGGCGTGATGCCCATCGTGAAGAGCATTACCGGCGCGAAGAAGTCTGTCGAGATCATGATTTTCCGATTCGACCGCCGCGAGGTCGAGGCGGCGCTCGCGTCCGCGGTGACGCGCGGAGTTTCGGTGACTGCGTTGATCGCGCACACCAACAAGGCCGGCGAGGAAAGGCTTCGCCGCCTGGAGATGCGTCTACTGGCTGCCGGAGTGACCGTATCCCGGACTGCGGACGACTTCATTCGCTATCACGGCAAGATGATGATCATCGATCGCCGTGAACTTCAGGTGCTGGCTTTCAATTTCACGACGCTGGACATCGATCGCAGCCGCAGCTTCGGCTTCGTGACGCGTAGTCGAAGGGTTGTCAGCGAAGCGGCGTCGCTATTTGAAGCCGACATGAAGCGCCACCCTTATGAGGCGCGGTGTCCCGGGCTGATCGTCAGCCCGTCGAACGCCAGGAAAGAGCTTTCGGCGTTTATCAAAGGCGCGACCAAGTCGCTGTTGATCTACGACGTCGAAGTCAGCGACCCGGACATGGTTCGGTTGATCGAGGCGAAAGCCAAGGCGGGAGTCGACGTCCGGCTGATTGGCGGCACGCGGAAGAAAAAGGTCGGCTTTGAAACGCGCGAGTGTCCGCGCCGGTTGCATACCCGTACGATGATCCGCGATGGCCGGATCGCATTTATCGGAAGTCAGAGTTTGCGGCAGATCGAGTTAGACCGGCGCAGGGAGGTCGGCATTCTGATACGGGACCGCAAAATCGCGGCCGCAATTTGCAAAACGTTCGAGGCCGATTGGGCGCAAGCGAGTGAAATGCAGCAGCAGGCGAAAGGCGATTCCTCGGTTCCCACGGAGAAAGCCGCAAAGCGAGTCGCAAAGGCCGTTACCAAAGGATTACCCGGCATGACGCCGGTGCTCGAACAGGCGATTAAAGAAATCTCTAAGGTGAACGAGATCGCCGTCAGCGTGAAGGAGCTCGAGGAGGACGTCCGGGACGCGATCAAGGAGGCGGTCAAGAGCGTGGTGACGGAAGCGGTCGAATCGGCCAACGAGGATCGCGCGGATGCAGGCACCTAATAAGGCTTGAAGCGGAGGGCATCAGCAACTCCGGGATGCCGGCTTAGACGGGAATCGTACACTGAGGCATGGACGCCGCCGCAAGCCAATTGGATAAGGATCTTCCGCTTCGGGACGACATTCGACTACTGGGCCGCATCCTTGGTGACACCGTTCGTGAGCAGGAAGGCGTGGAGACCTACGAGCTGATCGAGCGCGTGCGTCAACTCTGCGTGCGGTTTCGCCGCGATGACGACCTGGTAGCGCGCCACGAACTTGGCGCAACCCTCGACGGACTGAGTGTCGAGCAGTCGCTGCACGTGGTCCGTGCGTTCAGCTTCTTCTCGCTGCTCGCGAACATCGCCGAGGATCAACATCACATTCGCCGTTCGCGCGCGCATATCGCGGCCGGGTCCCTGCCGCGCAGGGGTAGCCTGGCGCACGCGATCGCCGCGGTGGAAAATGCGGGCCATTCGCGCGCGGACCTGACGGAGTTCTTTGCGCGCGCCCGCG
>JBDTTK010000667.1:0-3026 GCA_039930685.1 Bryobacteraceae bacterium
GCCAAGGCAACCAACAAATTCAAACTGCGATTCATTTTCTTGTCTCCTCGTTTTCTCTCGTGAGCACCGTCGATTCTTGTTCGCCGGTTTCGTGTTCGCTCACAGTAGTAAACGCATGAGCGGCGCGAATAGCTACAAGCGGGAGGCATTAAATCCTAGCCATGAAGATTGGTTTAGCCGGCGTTCATGACGGCTTCATCTGAGCGGCAAAAAGATGCAGTTTGTGCGTGATTGGACTGCTAACAGCCCTCGTAGAGGAAACCGGGGTAGCGCGTTTGCGCTGCGCCGGACCTTTTGCGCGCGAGGCAATACATCTGCTCGCCGCGTAAGGCGGCCGGATAACCGAAGCGTTCGAGGAAAGGCTCGACCCATAGGTGCGAGTTATATTCGTCGACGCGTTCGGTGAACAGATGCTCGACGGCAAATCCGGCGGCTTCGAGCGACTGCGTCAATTCGTTCGGCGTGTATTCGCGGACGTGGGGAATTTCGGTATCGCGGAATTCACCGTGGGGATACGGATACATCGAGTAGAGCTGCGGATTGCCGCTCTGTTCGAGAGCGCGGGCGACGGCGGTGTAGCTGGCGACATTCGGCGTCGTGAGCACCACGGCGCCGTTGTCCGCCAGAACGCGATGGATTTCAAAGAGCATGTGCATGGGATCGAGGAGCATGTGCTCGAAGATCTCGCAGGCGAGGACGCAATCGAAGCGGCCGTCCTCATAGGGGAAGCGGTGTTTCTCACAATTGAAGTGGTCCACTTCGCAGGTGAAGACTTCCTTGCCACCGGCTTGGATGGATTTGTGATCGACGCGGCCGGGTTCGCCGAAGTACGCGCCGCGCACTTCCTGGTAGCCAAGCACGCAGCCCAGCGCAGGAGTCATCTGCATGTATGCGCCGAGTTCGAGGACACGTGAAGTCGCGGCGGGAGGCGGCACCATACAAAGAGTGACGCCGATGCGGTTCATGTGGATCTCAAGGTAGTTCCGCGCGTCGGAGGGCATGTCGAGGGTTCGGAGAAAGGCCACGATTTCGTCGTAGCGCGCGCGCGAGCCTTGGGGAGATGGTTCGACGGTTTGGTCCCAGCGGGACAGCCATTTGTCGACGGCATTCAGGGCGTGGCGCAGATTGTGGGCAACCGACATCTTTACGAGCTCACAAATTTACGAGGTCACAAAACGAGGTCACAAAACAGGTGGCAATCGAAGTCACGAAAAAATGGGCGGCCAGGCATTTCTGCCCAGACGCCCAGATGACTGCGTCCAAGAAATTCCAACCGAGGGACACGTACTTCCCGCGAGCATTACATCCGCCGCGCTTGGGGCGCGATTTCGTAGATTAGCACAATCCAGGGTCAAAATGACCATTTTGGGACAGTCACCACACAAAGATTTTGGCGCCGTGCAACGGCTGCATGGCCGGAACGCGACAATAGAGTCGTATGCAATCCAAGATCACGCGGCGACGGTTGCTCGGCGCCGGAGCCGCAGCGGCGGCTATAGGAACCACGCAGGCCCAGCCGGAGTCTGCATTCTGGAAATCGTGGAGCGACGGGCGGGCGGAGGTATCCAGCTACGACCTGACGATACCGTACGGCCGGGAGTTGTGCCAAGGCGTCGCGCTGGCCATCTTCGCGCCCGATGAATTCTCAAGTTCCGACCGCGTGAAGGCCGAACCGGGCAGGCACCCCAAGGCGGACGTATTTCCGGTCATGAAATTAAACTTGATTAAGGAGTATCAGACCGGCATTTCGAACCGGCACGAGCAGACCGCTTCCTTCCTGGCTTTTGGCTCGGTCAATGGCAGACTGCCCGGCAGCCTCACGAAGGCGTCGTTTTCGCGGCAAGACTGGGAGGGCGCGATCTACCAGCAGTTGCTGTTCGACCAGAAGGCGATCCGGTCGGTGCTCCACAGCTATCGCGATGGCGAAGGCGATCAGCAGAAGGTGTTGGAGTTTCCGATATCGGCGATTAGTGAAGACTCGCTTTGGTTCTGGGCGCGTCAAATGGCGCAGCCGTACGTTGAGCGCGGCGAATACCGGCTTGCGCCGATACTTGTCTCGATGCAGAGCCAACGGGACACCGGGCAGCCGATCGCGATCCGGCAAGGGAAATTCACGCGTTCTCCCGTCAACCAGCGGATTGCGCTTCCGGGAGGGACGTTTAACGTCGAACTGTGCACGGTTCAGATCGACGCGAGCATTCGCAAGTTCTGGGTGGAGCGCGAAGCTCCGCATCGCGTGATCCGGTGGGAGACTTCGGAGGGCGAGAAGGGTCAACTGCTTGCGTCGAAGCACTTGAAGTATTGGGAAATGACGGGCAAGGGCGGCGAAGACAGGCTGAAAGAGCTGAAGCTGCTGCCTCGGCCGGTCCGGACGCTCTAACCAGTTGGGTGAGGCTAACCGAGGGCACTCAGAAGCGTCAAATCGTCATGCGTCTCCTGGTTGCGTTCCTCCTGATTCTGAGCGGAAGCCTCTCCGCCGCGACGATCGACGGCAAATGGAAGTCCGCGGTGACGGGCGGCGGCGGACACGAAAAGACTTTCGTCGAAGTGGTTGAGTTGAAGGCCGACGGAGGTAAGCTGACCGGCACGTTTTCGCGGGGGATGAACGACTCGAACCCGCTAGAGGACGGCACGATCGACGGGAGCAAGGTAAAGTTCTACGTCACGATGCCAGCCATGAACGGCGAGCGCCGGCGCTGCAAGTTCGAGGGCACGCTGAAAGCCGACACGCTCGACCTCGACATGACCATCCAGGGCGGACCGACGTGGCAGCGGGTGTTCCAGAAGAGCAAGTAACACTTGGATTGTTTCAAATCTCCCGGATCCTACGGTATCCTGAAAAAAGCAGCGATCAGGGAGATCGAGACAAATGACTTCGCACGGGCCCCTTCAGAATCTTGAGCAGTGGGACGAATTCGTCCAGGACCGCTACGACCCCAATAAGACGGCGGAACAGTTCCGCAATTACAATGAGTCCACGCCTCCGGTGGTCCGCGAGTTCTACCGACTGAACCACGCGAACCAGA
>JBDTTK010000668.1:0-3025 GCA_039930685.1 Bryobacteraceae bacterium
CTTCTCGATGATCTCCGCCAGGCGGGACTGCTCGACGCCGGTTGAAACCGGTGCGGCGAGAACTGCGTCTTCAACGACGACTTCCTCATACTCCAGCTCGTCTTTGATGCGGTGCGCCTCGTCGAATACAGCGTTGAACTTATCCGTGAGCTGCTTCCGGATGGATGCAACATCCTCGGCTGAGACCACTCCCTCGGCCACGAGCTTGTCCGCGTAGAGAACCGATACCGGCTTCTGCGCCTTGATCTTGCGATACATCACCGGCTGCGTGAAGCTCGGGTCGTCGCCTTCGTTATGTCCGTGCCGCCGGTAGCAAACCATGTCGACGAAGACATCTTTCTTGAACTTGCGCCGGTACTCACACGCAATCTGCGTGACGCGAAGGCATGCTTCCGGATCGTCGCCGTTGACGTGAAAGACCGGAACCTGAATGGTCAGGGCAATGTCGCTTGAGTATTGCGAGGTCCGAGATTCCGGCGGTTCGGCCGTGAATCCGATCTGATTATTGATGACCAGATGCAGAGTGCCGCCGGTCTTGTATCCCGCGATCTGCGAAAGGTTGACCGTCTCCGCGACGACACCCTGGCCCACCAACGCCGCATCCCCGTGAACCACGATTGGTACGACGCGTTCGCGCTCCGTGTCGCCTAGGAGGTCCTGCTCCGCGCGCGCCAAGCCCTCGATGACCGGATTTACGGCCTCCAGATGGCTCGGATTGAACGCCATTGAGACCATCATCTTGCGACCGTCGAAGTCGCGTTCATGCCGCGCGCCCAGGTGATACTTCACGTCGCCCGAACCGGAGATTTTGTCCGGGTCGATGTCCCCGTCGAACTCGCTGAACAACTGCGTCATGCTCTTGCCGACAAGATTGGCGAGTACCGTCAATCGTCCGCGATGCGCCATGCCGATGATGGCGTGCACCGCACCGGAGCGGGCTGAGTCGGCGAGCATCTCGTCGAGGATCGCGAGCGAGGATTCGCCGCCCTCCGCCGAAAAACGCTTGTGCCCCTTGAACCGTGTATCCAGGAACGACTCGAATCCGGACGCCTCGATCAGAGTCTGCAAAACTCGCTTCTTCTGTTCGTTCGACGCCTTCCATGCCGCACCTTCGAATCGCTCGCGCACCCATTCCCGCTCTTCGGGATTCGCGATGTGCATGTACTCAACGCCCACGGTGCCGCAATAGACCTTCCGGAATTGGTCCATCGTCTTTCGCAGCGTTATGTTGCCGTAGGGCCGGTCTAGATCCCAGATCGACAGCCCAAACCGGGCGGGGTCCAGATCCGGATGCGGTTTCGGAACATTGAGACCAAGGGGATCGAGAGTCGCCTCCAGATGCCCTCGTGACCGATAGGCGTTCTTCAACAATTCGACGCCCGCATACTTCGCGGGGTCGACGTCCGCAGCGATGGCTCCCGGAGCCGCATCGCTCTGCCAGTGAATCGGCGCCTGCGTGATGCCGAGGTCCGCGAACATCCGCTCGTAGAATCCGTCTTCGCCTTCGAGCAGCGCCTGCATGCGGCCTAGGAAAGTGCCGGATTCGGCGCCCTGAATCACGCGGTGGTCATACGTGCAGGTCATCATCATGACCTTGCTGAGGCCCATCGACACCCGAATCTGCTCGGGAACGCCGCGATACTCCGGCGGATAGTCGATCGCCCCGGTCGCGATGATCGCCCCTTGCCCGGGCATGAGCCTCGGCGTGGAGCCGGTTGTGCCGACCGTGCCTGGGTTAGTCAGCGAAATCGTCGTCCCCTGAAAATCAGGAACGGCCAGCTTATTGGTGCGCGCCTTGTTGACCAGATCGTCATAGGCCGCGAGGAACTGCGCGAAGTTCATCGCCTGCGCGCCCTTCACATTCGGTACGACCAGGGACCGGGCTCCGTTTTTGCCGGCGACGTCTACCGCGAGACCGATATTGACCTCGTCGCGAACCACCCGGAAATGCCCGCCTTCCGTCTCGGCGTAGGCGTGGTTCAGCGACGGAACAGTTTCGGTCGCTCGAACGATTGCATATGCGATCAGGTGCGTGTAGGAAACCTTGGACTGCCCGCGGGCGGATCGAAACTCGTTGATCGCACGGCGGTTTTCATCGATAACCTTGACCGCCACCATGCGTTGCGAGGTGGCTACCGGCATGCTCAGGCTCGCCGTCATATTCTCGGCCAGGCGCATTGCGGCGCCACGGAGAGGAACCAGATGATCGGCTGGACCGGGCTCGAATGTGGGCGGTTGGGGAATGTAGGCGGCCGCGGAGGCTGCCGCGGAAATCGTGTGAGTGCTGTTGGCTGCGCCGGGCGATTCCTGGATCAAGGTGTCGTGCGAATGCTCTGCTGCGGTGCTTCCGTTCGTCTCAAAAATCTTGGCCCACTCGGCGTCGACCGTCTTTCGGTCGTGCTGGTACTGGGTATAAAGTTCGTCTTCAAGCCAGCTGTTAATTCCGAGTTGCTGATGCGATGGGTCTTGTTGGTCCGACATGATAGAAAAAGCGGGGATACGTGCCCGTTTACCATCATAACAAGGCTATCGTGGCAGCTCACCCATCCGCCGTATCAGAAGCCGGAATTATTGGCCACGCAAGCGAATCAGTTGTGGAGCTGGGACATCACCAAGCTGCGCGGCCCGGTGAAATGGACCGCTTACCACCTCTACGTCATCCTCGATGTGTTCAGCCGCTACGTCGTCGGTTGGATGATCGCGCATCGCGAAAGCGCCGAACTGGCCAAGCGACTCATCGAGCATTCCTGTCACGCGCAGCACATCGCGCCGGGCCAACTCACCGTGCACGCCGATCGCGGCTCGTCGATGAAATCCAAACCGGTGGCGCTGTTGCTGGCCGATCTCGGCGTCGTCAAAACCCACAGCCGTCCGCATGTCTCCGATGACAATCCGTATTCGGAAGCCAGTTCCGCACCTTGAAATACCGGCCTGGTTTCCCGGATCGCTTCGGTTCCATTGAAGACGCTCGCGGTTTCTGCCAATCCTTCTTTCAGTGGTACAACCACCAGCATCATCATTCCGG
>JBDTTK010000669.1:0-3017 GCA_039930685.1 Bryobacteraceae bacterium
TTGCCTTTCTACAATCAGAAGGCTTCAGTGAACCCGCAGGTTTCCTTCACCCCCGATGGCAAACAAGTGATCTTTGCATCCACCGCTTCGGTCGATTATCTGCAGATATACGGCGCAAATCTTGACGGCTCAAACATTCGCCGCCTCACCCATGTCCGCGCCGTCGAAGCCGAACCCAAAGTAAATCCTAAGACCGGCTCCGAGATCGTTTTCGTGTCCGGTCGCGGCGGCACCCCGCAAATCTATAAGATGAATATAGATGGCGGTGATATCGTCCGCCTGACGACAGGTGAGGGAGATGCCGTGAATCCGTCGTGGCACCCGGACGGAAAACACATCGCGTTTTCATGGACGCGCGGGTTCGAGCCCGGTAACTTCAACATCTTTGTGATGGATGTAGCCACCAGGCAGGTCGCGCAGTTGACCCATGGCATGGGCCGGAATGAAAACCCGGTTTGGGCCCCCGACGGGCTGCATATCGTATACTCGTCGAAGCGAGGCCGAACTTCGCAAGTCTTTACCATGCTTGCGGATGGCACGCAGCAGCAACAGCTGACCACGCAGGGTAACAACACGCAACCTGTTTGGGGCAAAGGAATTTCACAGTAGCACCCGCGCCGCTGACGCGGCACGGTGAACGGGATAGCGAGGAGGCAAAACGAAAATATGAGGACAAGACATAGCAGATTGCAACGGACTGGGGCGCTTGCCAAGCGTCCGGTTTTTGCGTTGGGATTAACGCTCGGATTGGCGTTGTTCGGCGCTGGTTGCACGAAGAAGGCGCCGGCTCCGCCTCCTCCGCCAACCGCGGCAGCACCCGCACCCGCGCCGGATAATGGAGCGCCCGCGCGTCCGCGGATCAATAGTTTCACCGGCGAACCGCGCAGCATCGAACGCGGCCAGAGCGCAACGCTCCGCTGGTCCGTCGCCAACGCCACGGACATCACCATCGAACCCGGTCTCGGCGCTGTCCAGGCAAATGGCAGTCGTCAGGTGTTCCCGAACGCGACCACTACGTACACGCTAACCGCCAATGGACCCGGTGGAACCGACACGCGTACCGCGACCATCGAAGTCGCTGCCGCCGCCGCTCCGCCGCCGCCCAGCGCGCCCAAAGGCCCGACCATCACCGGCACCGACATGCTCTCTCGCGATGGCCAGGATGCCTATTTCGATTACGACAAGAGCGACATCCGCGAGGATGCCCGCGCCGCGCTCACTCGCGACGCCGACGTGCTCAAGCAGATCTTCGGTATGGACGCCCAGTTCACGGTCGTCATCGAAGGTCATTGCGACGAACGTGGCTCCGCTGAATACAACCTCGGCCTTGGCGACCGCCGCGCCACCGCCGCCAAAGAATTCCTTGTGCAACTTGGAGTTCCCGCCGATCGTCTGAAGACGATCAGCTACGGCAAGGAACGCCCGCAGTGCACGGACGCGAACGAGGCTTGCTATCAGAAGAATCGTCGCGCGCACCTGACCGCGGCCCAGTAACTCGGTTCTTGGATCGGGGGCCGCTGCCGGACAGGCGGCGGCCCTTTTTTACATAAGGAATCGTTTGGCATAGAGGGAAATAGAATGAACATCCGCTTAGTGCTTGTTTGCGCCGCGCTGGCGGCTCCCCTGGCGTTCGGGCAGAAAAGGAACGAGGTCGTGGAACTGCAGCGCGATGTGGCGCTGCTGCAGGATCAGGTCCGCACCATGCAGCGGGCGCTCGACGAGAAACTCGCCGCGCAGACCGCGCTCGTGCAGCAGTCCGTCGACGCTAGCAATAAGGCGAACACCGCCGTCGCCGTCCTTCAAAGCGGCATGGCCGAGAAAATGAATGAGCAGGCCAAAGGCGTCGTCGCGCCCGTGGCTAACCTTGGCGTGAAAGTCGATCAGATGGGCGACGAAATGCGTAACGTCCGCGAGTCGGTCGCGGATATGAACACGCGTCTTGGAAAATTCGACGCCCGCCTCATCGACATCGTCAACGCGATCAAAATCTTAAATGCACCCCCCGCTGCGCCCCCTCCAGCAGACGGATCCGCCGCACCTGCCGCGGCAGGTGGAAGCTTACCGCCAGCCGGTATGTCCGCGACGACGCTCTTCGAAAATGCCAAGCGCGACTACGGCTCCGGGAATCGCGACCTCGCGATCCAAGGTTTCACGGAATACTTGAAGTACTATCACGACACTGAACTCGCCGCCGAAGCGCAGTTCCTCATCGGGTATGCGCAGTACCTCAAAGGCGATTACATGACGGCGGCGAAATCCTTCGATGCCGTCGTCGAGCAATTTCCCGAAGGCGTCAAGACGACCGAGGCTCTCTATATGAAGGGCGTTGCGCTGCAAAAAGACGGCCAGCGCACCGCAGCCGCCGACGAATACCGCAACGTCATCAAGCGCTATGCGAAGTCCGAATGGGCGAAGAAGGCCACGGATCACCTGAAAAGCATGGGCCTTACTACCGGAACCGCGCCGACCGGCCGGCGGAAGAAGTGAGCCTTCCGGACCCAATTGCGCGCCCCCCCTTCGCAACCTACGCAGACGTTGCCCGCCTGATCGAGCACTCCGTTGTTTACCCCGATCTTTCCGAAGAGCAAGTAGTCGAAGGCTGCGCAATTGCGCGCGAGTATGGCGTCGCGGCGGTCAATGTCCGCCCTTCGGACGCCGACGTGGCCGTGCGCTGGCTCGAAGGCTCAGGTGTCGCCGTTGCCAGCATCGTCGGATTTCCGCACGGTGCCAGCACCACTCCGTCCAAGCTCTACGAGGTTCGTGATCTCCTCCGCCGCGGTGTAACGGAAATTGATGCCGTCATCAACATCGGCAAAATGATCTCGCGCCAGTTTCAGTACGTCGAAATGGAGCTGACCCAACTCGCACAGGCCTGTCACGAAGGTGGCGCGATCCTCAAGGTCGTGTTCGAAAACGCCTACTTAACCGACGATCTGAAAACGATCGCCTGCAGACTCTGCAAACGCGCCGAGGTCGACTACGCTCGCACGGCCACGCCGTTTGGTCCCGCCGGCCGG
>JBDTTK010000670.1:0-3008 GCA_039930685.1 Bryobacteraceae bacterium
GCTACGTGAAGTGCTGAACGAATCCGCCGCCTTCCCTCACCGGAACTACCTTCGCCCCCGCAACCACTTCTCCGTAAACGACTCGCGCGCCGGCGAGAACTGCATCGCCGCCGCCTTCAAATAAGGCCGGAACTGGCGTCCCCAAAACGCCGCGAATCCCTCGCTGCGAATTTGCGCCAGAGTCTCCGCATAGTGCACCAGCAGCGGATCCGCAAAGAATTCGCCGGTCTTGCGCGCCGCCCTCGCCCCCGCGCGCGACAGCCACCACAGGTTCTGCGGCAGATTCGCAACCGCTGACACCGCCATTGCGCTCGAAAGCCGGAACACCGACTGCTTCTGCTCCGCCGCTTCGGACGCCAACGCCCTCCATTGACCGGTCAGCGCCTCGACCCCCGGCAGCTCCGGCGCGCCAATCGTCGCCACTTCCGCGCGGATCGCCTGCCACTCCTTGCGGAGCGCCTTCACGTCAAGCGGCGGCGCATTGATCGTTTCCGCGAACCGCCCCGCGCTCCGCTCCAACCCATCCAGCATCTGATCGACAGTCTCAAACTGAGCGTCTTTCTCCAGTAGTCCTTCGTCCTTCAGCGCGCTCGAAATCTCTTGGATCAGTTGCCGCCCCGTGCCCGACAAATCCGCGAGCGCCGCCATCACCCAAACCGGCGACGCGTGAAACGTCAGCAGTGCCAGCAGATCGATGCCGTCCCCGGCCGCGCGACGCATGAGGAAATCCCCCGCCAGCCGCCCGTCCTCCGGAAACGTCCCCTCCACCTGTCCGACCTGCTCGATCATGAACCGCAGCGTCCGCAGCACCATCGTGCGATAGAGGCGCGTCCGCCGGACTCCTGCGGGCAAAGTCGCATCGCCCAACTCGCGGACCAGCCCGCCCGCGATCGCCGACGCCGAGCGCACCGCTCGCTCCGGAAGTGAGAACAAGTACTCGCGAACGTTCATGGCTGCCTACGCGGAAACAAAATCCACGAAGGCATCCGCGATTGCGGACGCATGCTTTGTTCCGAGGCCGTGACCCTCGCCCTTCAGCAAATGCAACTCGTGACGCCCCGGAATCAGGCTAAGCGCCGATTCCATTTCTTCGGGCGTGCCGAATCCGTCCTTCGTCCCCGAGACAAACAGCGACGGAGCCCACAGCTTGGGGAAGTGCACCGTACGCAGTTGCTCGGGTTTCGCGGGCGGATGCAGCGGATAAGACAACAGCAGCAGCGCGCCAACGCCCCATTCGTCCAGCTTCTTGGTTTCCGACGCCAGGATCGACGCCTGCCGACCGCCGTAGGAATGACCGCCGAGAAACACGCTATCGGCCAACGGACGCACGTAGTCCACCGCGTCGTTCAGACCTTGCCGGTCGGCTGCCGCCTGTGCCGGAAACGGCGGACCCTTGGGCCGCATTTGCCGGAACGGCAGATCGCATCGCAGCACCACCCAGCCGCGCTCCTCGAATGCCTTGGCGACCGCGATCAGCAGTGCCGTATCGCAATTCGCTCCCGCCCCGTGCGTAAGCACCAGGGCATCGCCAGTCGGTGCGGCGGGCTCGTGCAGAAACCCGCGGACGCCATCTTCAGAAACCGCTCTCATCGAGCTTCTCCACTCGGATTTGACCCTTGCCCCATACGGTTTGCCGTCCCACGCCGGTCCACTCGGCCGCTCGCAGCAGCGGCAGAAATTCCGTCAGCGCTCCTTCATACTCCATCGTGCCCACGAAGCCGTTGAGCGCATGCGTCTGTCCCGTCCGCGAACTCGTCCGCTGCGCCAGGACATGCCGCAACTCGCAGCGCATCAGCCGGATATCCTTGGCGCGAGTCCCCATGGCGCGAAAATCAATATCCAAAGGGCCTTCGCCATACAGCGTCCGCAGCGTGCTCACACGATCGCGAACCCGCGCGAACAGAATATGGAATGCCGGTTGTGGACCGCCCTTCAACTCCGTCGGCGTCACCAGCGACACCCGCAGCTTCTCGGCCGTCTCCGACGGACTCAGCGAAAGCGTCACAGGCTCGGACTCCAACCGCTGCGCGCCAAGTTGCCGCAGCGCTTCTGCAATCGGCGCGACCGCTTCTTCAGAAAACACATTCACGCCCACCAGCAGCGGCTGGTCATCCGGAATCCGCAGGACGAACGGCCGTGGCGGATCCGCCAGCCCGCTCGGACCGCCCACCCGCTTCGGCCGGAACCACTCTTCCGGTAACAGCATCCCCAGCTTCCCGCGCCAGTAATTTCCCGCTTCACCGGCACCGAATGGTGCCGGCTCCTCGACCGGGAAGTGAGCCGCGATTCGCCAGAATTGGAGCGTCATACGGCCTTGATCAACTCAAGGAACGCCCTCGCGGCATGGCTCAACGCCCGCCTTGCCGGATACACCAGGCGAATCTTGCGTTCCATCGTCAACTCCTTGACCCGCACTTCGCGGAGCCTCCCTTGCTTTAGTTCCTGTTCGACGCACATCTTCGGCAGAAACGCCACACCTTCGTTCCGCTGCACCAGCTTCCGGATCGACTCCACCGTCGGCATCTCGACATCCATATTGAGAGGCACCTTGTGCCGCTGAAACTCGCGGATCACCGTGGCCCGATACGGAGAGACTACATTGTGCGCGATAAACGTTTCCATCCCAAGCTCCGTAATCGAAACTTCCTCGCGCCCGGCAAACCGGTGCTCGGGCGACACCACAAAGCATAGGTGATCCGTATAAATCACATCGGCCACCAGCCGGTCATCTTCCGGATCGTACGAAACTATACCCAGTTCAAGATCGCCGTCAATGAGTTGCGTCGGAATCTTGCTCGACAAACTCCGCCGCACCTGCACCTTTACCTTGGGATACGTCCGCCGGTACTGCTCGATGTGTGAAAGCAGGTAAAGCGTCGTCGATTCGTTCGCACCGATAATCAGCCGCCCCGCGGAATTGTCGCGCAGCTCCGACAGCGCGTTGTCCATCTCATCCCGCAGATTCTCGAAGCGCCGCGCGTACTCGAGGACGATCTTGCCGGCGTCCG
>JBDTTK010000671.1:0-3004 GCA_039930685.1 Bryobacteraceae bacterium
CTTCGGCGGCGGACTCGCCTCATCCTTTTCGAGAAAAGCCCGGATCTGCGTCTCGAACCGCGCCGGATCCTGCGCGCGCACCAGCCCCGACACCAACAATCCAGCCACTAAGACACGCCGGAACGCCCCAGCCAAGATCATTCCGGCAGCGTATCACACCGCCTGACTCACTCCCTCCGCAAGGCCGACATCGGATCCAACTTCGCCGCCCGCCGCGCCGGCACGAAGCACGCCAGCAGCGCGACCGCCGACAGCAGCACGATCACACCCGCCACCGCCAGCGGATCGGTCGCCGAAATCTGGAACACTTCGCTCCGAAGATACTTCGCCAGGATCAGGCTCCCCGTGAGTCCCACTGCTAATCCGATCAGCACCAGCCGCCCGCCCATTCCCAGCATCAGCGAAAGCACGTCATTCTTCGCCGCGCCCAGCGCCATCCGGATTCCGATCTCATGCGTCCGCTGCGCCACCGTGTACGACAGCATGCTGTAAATCCCCACCGCCGAAAGCGCCAGGCCAAGAAACCCGAAAAACGTGAACAGCGCCATGTTGAACCGCGGCTGCACCGTCTCAAATCCCAGAACCTCGTCCATCGTCATCGGATTGCTCAGCGGCTGGTCTTTGTCGACGGACTGGATTCGCTCCCGAACCGCGTTGAGCACCAGCATTGGCTGTCCCAGCGTTCGAATCGCCAGCGTCCGGAACGGCGGCGCGAGCAGCGTGTAAGGAATAAAGGCAGCTGGAACAGGCGCTTTCTTCAGTCCGGCATTGCGCGTGTCGCCGATGATGCCCACCACCGTGACCGTCGGCGTGCTGGACGCGGGCTTCAGCACCGGGCCGCCTGGCTTCTCGATCACATCCAGCCGGACGCGTGCGCCAATCGCGCTGGTCCCTGGCGGCCAAAGCTTGCTCGCGGCTTCGTTGATCAACGCCACCGGCTCGGCCCGAGTCACCTCCTGCGCGGTCAAGCCCCGGCCCGCCCGCAGCGGAATGCCCATGGTCTGCTGGTAACTCGAACTCACCAGTCCCAGTTGCAGGAACCGCGATTCATCGCTCGGCTGACCCTCAATCGCATACTTCGATCGCGGACCGCCGAACGGCATCGCCCCATTCCCCATCGTCGCCGACTGTACGCCGGGGATCGTACTCACCGCTTCTAATACCCGCTCCGAAAATGCGACGCGCTGCTCATACGTGGCGTATTTCTTAGGCGGCGACTGCAGGCCGACCGTTAGCACCCTGTCGGCCTGGATGCCTGTATCCCGGTTTTGCAGATCCAGGAACCCGCGGATAGTCAGGCTCGCGCCCATCAACATCACCACCGCCAGCGCGATCTCCGTCACCACCAGGCCGTTGCGTATCCTGCCGCCCGCGCCTCCGCCCGCAAGTGTTCGGCCCCCCGCCTTTAACTCATCCACCAGATCCGGACGCGTGCTCTTGAGCGCCGGCACGAGGCCGAAGATAATCCCCGTGAGAACCGAGGCCACGGCCGAAAACAGTAGCACCCACGCATTGATTTCAATGCGCGCTTCATTCGGAACGTAGAATTCGGGCATCAGTGCGACGATTCCCCGCGTAATGGCGACCGCCAGCAGGACGCCCAATGCGCCGCCCGCGATTGAAAGCACAATGCTCTCGGTCAGCAGTTGGCGGAATAAGCGGAAGCGCCCGGCGCCGATCGACATGCGGACCGCGATCTCGTGCGCCCTGGTCGTTCCGCGCGCCAACTGAAGATTGGCTACATTCGCGCACGCGATCAGCAGCAGAAATCCCACCGCGCCGAACAGCAGCCGCAGGCTCGATTGCATTTCCCCGGAGGCAACCGTCATCTCCATATAGTTCTTCAACCCGCTGGTGAACCCGCCTTTGGGGTACGCGTCCGGAAACTCCTTCGCCAACCGCTGGTGCGTCGCGCGCAATTGATCCTCGCCCACCTGCTTCGAGACCCCGTTCTGCAGACGAACGATCACCGCCGAAGACTGGTCTGTCCGCGTGTCTTCGGGAAGAATGATCCATCCGCCATCATGGGTGAACCAACCGAACCTCGGCGGCATCACGCCGATCACCGTAAACGGTTGATCGTCGAGCCGCAGCGTTTTCCCGAGCGCCGCCCGATCGCCGTTGAAAAGCCGGTGCCACGCCTCAAAGCTCAGCACGATCACGGACTCGGGCTGCCCGTCCGCCTTGACGTCGGTCGGTTCGATGGTCCGGCCCAGCGCCGGCGTCACTCCCAGAAACCGGAACGCATTCGCCGTCACCTGGACGGCTACAAAGCTTTCCGGCGCCCGGTCGCCGCTCAGCAGCCGCAAGCTGGGATTGGTTGCCATGACATCCGCGAACGCGGGCACCTTCTTGAGTTCCGCGTATTCACGCATTTGATAGAACATGCGTCCGCGGTTCGCGTCTTTCAAATCGCGAATCATCGGCGTCCAGATTTCGTTCGGCTTCGCGTATGGATAGGGCGACACCAGCACGCCATACACGACGCTAAAGATCGCGGTCGTCGCGCCGATACCCAGCGCCAGCGAGAGCAGCGCCACCAGTGTGAATCCCGGACTCTTCCGCAGCGCCCGCGCGCCATAGCGAATGTCCTGCCATAGAGTCTCGATCGTGCCCAGCGTGTTCATGTGATAAATCTCCTCACGGATCAACGTGGAGTTGCCCAGCTTGGTCTGCGCCGCGCGCCGCGCTTGTTCGTGCGTCATGCCGCGCGCAATGTTGTCCGCGGTTTCGAGTTCCAGATAGCTGGCCAACTCGCGCGCCCGATCCTCATCCCACTTCTTGCGCCGGAAAAAACGAAGCCATCCCATGCGCTTAACCCTCCGCCGGACGCAGCACCCGATTCACCGCGCGCACCAGCCGTTCCCAGTTGTTCGTATGCGCCGCCAGTTGTTTGCGGCCAACGGCCGTAAGGCGGTAATACTTAGCCTTCCGGTTGTTGTCTGAGGTTCCCCAAAACGAAGCGATCCAGCCGCGATTCTCCAGCCTGTGAAGCGCGGGATAC
>JBDTTK010000672.1:0-2994 GCA_039930685.1 Bryobacteraceae bacterium
CCCTTCTCGGACACTTCCGTGGCGACGGTGGTCTTCTGCACTTCGACGCCCTGCAACTGCATCAGCCGCATCAGGTCGGCGGCCTCAGCGGGACGCGTCTCGTCGGACGGCAGAACCCAGGCGGCTGGCCCCTCGGTGGTCGCCTTCGCCACCGACCGCTTTCCCTTCGTATAGAAGTTCTCAAGGAACGTCGACTTGTTCGTGGCCGTGTAATTCATCGCCAGCAGAATCGCGCTCTGCTGCATGTTGTTGTTGTTCCGCATCGACCACTTCACCTTCGGGAGGGGAGGATTCGGCCGGAACCACGTCCTGGTGGTCTGGTTGGCAGGCACGGTGCGGTCTTGCGTGTCGGCTCCGCCGTTGCCGAACGTTTCATAGAAGCGGCCAATCGAATTGTGGCCATTCGCAGCGTAGAACATGTAGTTCGGGGCCCAGCCGTCGTAGAAGCCGTGCGTCCACACGCCGATCACGCCTCGCTTGGTCATCTCCTCGATTTCGTAGTAGGCCATCTTCTGCCATTCGTTAACGACGATCGGATCGAGCCACGCGTTGTAGGGACCCATTCCGGTCGAGGTATAGAGGAACGGCACCGACTCGTGCAGGTCATGAAGCACCGTCGGATGATAGTCGAGGAACGTCGACATCACAATCTTCGAAAGCTGCAGCGCCATCGACATGGAATCGCGGTTGTTGTCGTGGGCCACGTACTTGCCCCAATAGAGGAGGCTCGGCGCCTGCCTGCCCGGATTCTCCTTCTTCCAGTTGTAGAGGTCGACCATACGATCCCTTCCGTCGACTTCCGTGGAAGGCGTCAGCATGACGATCAGATTCTTGCGAATGTGTTGGATGAAGGGGGTTTCTTCAACCGCCAGGCGATAGGCCAGTTCCATCAGCATTTCGGGCGATCCAGTCTCCGGCGAGTGGATCGAGCCTGTTGCCCAATAGATCGGCAGGCCTTCCGCAATCAGCTTTTTGGCTTCGGCGTCCGGCGTTTTGCGCGGATCAGCCAGCGCGGCGGTAATTTGTTTGTACCGGTCGAGTTTGGCGAGATTGGCTTCGTCCGAGATGGCGACCAGTAGCGTCTCCCGTCCTTCCTCGGAACGCCCGATCGAGAAGACCTTCACCCGCTTAGAAGTCTTTTCGATCTCCCGCATGTAGCGGTAGATGTCTTTGGTATAGGTGAGCTTGTTCGGTGCGCCGGCGATGTAGCCCAGGACCTTCTCGGGGGTCGGCACCGTGGCCGATTCCGGGAGGTGATCGACAAGTTCCGTGATGAATGCCTTGTCGGTGGTGTACTCGCGGATCTTGGCGGTATAGCCTTCGTCATTCTTCTGGGTTTGAGCAACACCCAGAGAACTAAAGCTCAAAAGCGCGGCTGCTAACAGTAAGGAGGTGGTTCGGCGCATAGAGGTAAGTATCATATACGAAGGGCGGAAGGGGTAAGGTTACCTGACCGGATTCAAAAGGGAAACTTATGGTGGAAGCGAACGACCAACACTGGGCCGGAGGGCGTGAAGCACGCCGGATTGCGGATCAGCTCGAACGCTCATGGCGGGGTCCCGCATGGCATGGCCCGTCTCTGCACGAGGTCCTCAAAGAGATCGACGAGGCGAAAGCCCAGCGGCGTCCGCTCGCCTCGGCCCACACGATCTGGGAACTCTTGCTCCACATTTCGACCTGGGAGCGCGCTTCGCTCGCGCGGGTTCGCGGACAAGAATTCACGCCGACGGACGGGGAGAACTTTCCTGCGCCGTCGGGTTCCTGGTCCGAAGCGATTGCCGCCGCCGACCGCCTGCACGACGAATTGGTTGCCGAAGTGAAAACGCTCGCGGACGACGTGCTGTGGGAACCGGCTCCCGGCTGCCCGTACAACAAGTATTTTCTACTGCACGGAGTGGTTCAGCACAACCTCTACCACGCGGGTCAGATTACGATACTTGCCAAAGACTAACCGCCGTCACCGCAGCATGAGACCGAAATAGCTGAGATCGGCCAGCTCCTTATCAAGGGCTTCAACAGAACATTGCATCGCGGCGGCGATTGCCGTGCGGTCATTTGTGCCGTCGAGCAGGGAAAGTAGTTCGATTGGCGATTCGTTCGTAAACTGGAGAGGCTCGTGCCACAAGGTGGTTACCTGCGGCTGGCCGTGCTGCAACTGATATCGCGCCAGCGGACTCGCTTGCGGCTTCTCGCCCGCCCGTCCCGCAACTCCCGGGAACGCCCGAATCTCGAGTGCTCCGATGCGGTACAACTCGGCGGCCAGCATCGCGTCTTCAGGCACGATCCGCAGGGCCTCAGGCCACATCGCGATGACGTGGCGCAGATAGGCCGCGGGCCGCGCGTCGCAGCGAAGCTGGGCATTGGTTTCGAGCAGGAACGCACCGTCCGGCGTCGCCCTGGCCATGGTCGTCGCGTAGCAGCCCGCAATCCGTTCGGGCTGCCAGGGGACCGCCAACGGCATCCCGGAACGGCAGACCACGGACTGCCGAAATTCCCGGTTGCGCAGAAAGTCCAGGTACTGCTGTTCCTTCAGCCAGTCGCCTCCACACATCTTTCGCACCGCGGCGATGGACTCTGCTGACAAGTTGCGCGGCTGCGAGTCGAACGTGTCGGCGTCGTCAATGTATTGCAGGCCCGCGGCTTGGATCTGCGCGATGAACTCATGAAAGTACAGCGGCTGGTATACCGCGCCGAGTTCATCGTGAAACAGCGAGCTATCGGTCCGGGTGCCTAAATCCTCTGCCTGGGCCGCCATGGCGACGTCGATCGCGTCGGGCGTGGGGCGAGGATTCGAGATGAGATTAAGTAGGGTCCGGGCATCGCGCAGCCGGATCGCCGGGTCTGCCGTATCGCCCACGTGGTAGAGCATCATGTCGCGCAGCGCGCTCTTGAGTTTCGCTCCCGGGTGCGCGTTATAGCTGATGAACGCGGCGCCGTTCGGATGCAGGTTGGCGCGGACGATGGACAAGATGCGCTCCCGGATGATCGGCGGCG
>JBDTTK010000673.1:0-2994 GCA_039930685.1 Bryobacteraceae bacterium
TCCGCGGAGCCGCTCCCGGGAACTGCGCCGGCGCCTGCTGTGCCGGGGCCGGAGGCGGAACCTGAATCGGCGCCGGCCTCGTTGCCGGAACGCTTGCCGGAGCCGGCGGCGGCGCTACATAAACGGGTGCTGGGGCGGCTGGAGCCGCCACCGGAGCAGCCGGGGCCGCTACCGGAGCAGCCGACGGTGCGGTCGGCGCCGCGGACTGCGCCAAGAAGTTCTCCACATCCTGCTTCGTGATCCGGCCGCCCGCGCCGGTTCCACGCACTTTCGCGAGGTCGATGTTGTATTCGCGCGCCATCTTCCGCACCAGCGGAGAGAGCGGGCCTGCCTGCTCCTCAGCCGGAGGTGGAACCTCAATCGGCGGAGCCGCTACGGGAGCGGGTGCCGGCACTGCAGCGACCGGTGTGGGCGCCGGAGCGGCGGGAGTCGGAGCAGCCGGGGCCGCTTCGACCGCGGCCGGTGCCGACGCCGCGATTCCGGCTGAATCGCCGATGCGGCCGACGATCGTGTTAATGCCGACGGTCTTACCCTCTTCGATGAGGATTTCGGATAACACGCCGGCGGCCGGCGATGGAATCTCGGTATCGACTTTATCCGTCGAAATCTCAAACAGCGGCTCGTCGCGCTCGACGGTCTCGCCGACCTTCTTCAGCCACTTCGTGAGCGTGCCTTCTACGATGCTCTCGCCCATCTGGGGCATGACGACGTCAATCATTGGTTCCTCGGGTCTAAATTCAGCGTTCCGCCGGCGACGGTAGTCGCGGCAATCCGTACTTCTTCAAAATTGAAAACGCGTCCGGCCGCGGCCGAAATCGCGGTGATCACTTCCGCGCGCGATGCATTCGAACCCAGGGCGCGCATGCTCGTCACGGGCTTCTTCAGCCCGCATGGGACGATGTACTCAAAGTATCGCAAGTCCGTATCCAAGTTGAGCGCGAAGCCATGCGACGTCACCCAGCGGGAAATGTGGATGCCGATTGCCGCCACCTTCCGCCCGTCTACCCAGACGCCGGTCGCCTGCGGATCCGGCTCGCCCGCGATGCCGAACTCGGCGAGCGCCTCGATCAGCACCTGCTCGACCGCTCGCACGTACGCCACCACGTCGCGCTTCCACGGGCGCAAATCCAGAATCGGATATCCGACCACCTGCCCGGGACCGTGATACGTCACATCGCCGCCGCGATTCGTCGCGTGGAAGTCGATCCCGGTTTTGGCCAGAAGCTCGGGAGATGCGAGCAGATTCTCGCCGTGCCCGTTACGGCCCATCGTGACCACATGCGGATGCTCGACGATCAACAACTGATCCTGAATTTCGCCGCGCTTGCGGCGCGCAACCAGATCCTGCTGAAGCTCCCACGCATCCGCCCAGCGAACGGTTCCGGTGTCGCGGACTTCGAGGACGCGCGGCTCCCCGGCCTCTTTCATGCCATCCGAACCGGCTCGAACCCCGAGCGTCAGCGCGGGGACCTCGCTCCCCACTTCGCTGGAAAGTCCCTCAGACATTGATCGCCATGCCGTACACGGCATTGAATGCTTCGCCGATCGCCTCGTAAATCGTCGGATGCGCGTGAATCGTCGCCATCATGGTCTCTACAGTGGCCTCGGCTTCCATCGCTGTCACGCCTTCAGAAATCAGCTCGTACGCTTGCGGACCGATAATGTGAACTCCCAAAATCTCGCCATACGTCTCGTCGGAGACGATCTTTACGAATCCGTCGTGCGAGCCCAGAATCGTTGCCTTCGAATTGGCAACGAACGGGAACTTGCCCGTCTTCACCTTAAATCCTTGGGCCTTGGCCTGCGCTTCTGTCAGCCCGACGCTCCCGATACCCGGATCGGTGTACGTCGCGCCCGGAATCCGGTTGCGATTGATCGGTTTGGTCGGCTTGCCCGCGATCGTCGCGATCGCGACCATGCCTTCCGCCGTAGCGACGTGCGCCAGTTGCGGCGTTCCGGCAACGATGTCGCCGATCGCATACACGTTCGGCTCGCCGGTACGCTGAAAGGGGTCGACTTTGATGAAGCCGCGCTCGGTTTCTACCTTGGTGCCTTCGAGCCCGATATTCTCGGTCACCGGTTTGCGGCCGACAGCCACGAGAAGCGCGTCGGCCTCGACGGTCTCCTGCTTGCCGGTGGCGTTCGTCACAGTAAACCGGACGCCCGAGTCCGTCACTTGCACGTTCTCGACCTTGGCACCGGTCTCGACGCGGATGCCCTTTTTCTTGAACACGCGCTCCAGCTCCTTCGAGACGTCCTCGTCTTCGACCGGAACCACGCGAGGCAGCATCTCGAAGATCGAGACCTTGCTGCCGAACGAATGGAAGATGTTGCCGAACTCAACGCCCACCGCTCCCGCGCCCAAAATTGCCAGCGTCTTCGGAATCTCGGTGAGGTTCAGGATCTCGATGTTCGTCAGAATGCGCTTGGCGTCGGACTTCAACCCCGGCAGCATCCGGGCCTCGGAACCAGAGGCGAGAATCACATTCTTTGCTTCGAGAATCTGCGTTCCGCCTTCGCCGGTCACCTCGACGCGCCGCAGACCTTCGGGGGTCACGCCCGCCAGTTTGCCGTAGCCCTTGACCCAGTCGACCTTGTTCTTCTTCATGAGGAACTCGGTGCCTTTGGCGTGCTTGGCGACGATCTTGTTCTTGCGGTCGTTGACCAGCTTGAAGTCGAGCCGCGGATTGTCGCAGAAAATCCCGTCGTCTTCGGAGTGCTTGAAATGTTCCCAGACCTCCGCCGTGTGCAGCATCGCCTTGGTCGGGATGCAGCCCACGTGAAGGCAGGTGCCTCCGAGCTTCGAATGCTTCTCTATGATTGCCGTCTTGAGGCCGTATTGGCCCGCGCGGACGGCCGTGGAGTAACCACCGGGACCGCTCCCGATGATGATGACGTCGTATGCCATGTAGGGTGTACTTTCAGTTTAGCATCGGGCGTGGATTGTCTCCCGATTTCAGATCGCTGCCCAAATACTCCAAGTGTTTGGATGCA
>JBDTTK010000674.1:0-2989 GCA_039930685.1 Bryobacteraceae bacterium
ATTTCGAATGGCACCACACGCAGGCCGATACGATCGACAAGGTCCGCCCGGAAGACTTGCAGCTCAACGTCGCGGCGATGGCCGTGATGGTCTACGTGCTGGCGGACATGCCGGAGCGGCTGGACGGAAAAGCATCCGCTAATGCTTCCGGAAAGTCATCGGCCGGGATGGGTTCCAAAAACCCATTTCGAGACGTTCTCCGTCGATTCGTAGCTTCTCGTTCTCAAACCGCACCTCAGTAATCGCCTTACCGTTGATTTCGAACGTAAAGTCGTTTTGTTTAGGATCGACGGGGTACGGCTTCGATTCAAACTGATAAACCCGCACGCCGAACCGCACCGCGCCTGCTGCGACAGGCGCAAACATCGCGATACCTTGGGAATCGGTCCGCGCCCGCTTTTCGCCGTCGGCGACGATCAGCATGACGTCGATGTTGGCGACGCCCCGTCCGTTGAGGCCCATCACTCGGACGCGCATGTCGCCTTCCGGGTTCGCCCGGGAAGACAGCATGCGGAAGGGTTCGGGCGCCGGACCCGCAGTGGTCAGCGTCACGAAACCGGCGTCTTTGCGCCACGCTCCGCGGGCGTGATAGTCGGCCGCGCCGTAGATCATTGCGTATTCAAAGGTGCCGTCGGTTTTGAGGTTGAGCTCCGAGACCATTTCCCGGATGCCTTCGACAGCGTAACGTCCGGCGACATCCTGTGCGGCCATTTGCAGCGTGACCGCGCTCATCAACACCAGCTTGTTCAGCATTGTGCGTCCCTTGATCCCTCGGTCAACAGGGCGCGGCAGCCGGCTGAAAACGATCACGCGGCGACGCGGGCTAGCCGCGTCCGATGAAAGGCATCTTGGTCGCCATGACGGTCATGAACTGGACGTTGGCGTCGAGAGGCAGATTCGACATGTAAACGATGGCGTCGGCGACGTGCTGGACGTTCATGCGTGGCTCGACCATGGTTGTTCCGTTGGCCTGGATGATGCCTGAGGCCATGCGGTCGGTCATTTCCGTCGCTGCGTTGCCGATGTCGATCTGGCTGCAGGCGATGTCAAAGGGGCGTCCGTCGAGCGAGATGCTCTTGGTGAGTCCGGTGATGGCGTGTTTGGTAGCGGTGTAGGGCGCCGACAAGGGGCGCGGCACGGCGGCCGAGATGGAGCCGTTGTTGATAATCCGGCCGCCATGCGGAGTTTGGGCCTTCATCATGCGGATGGCCTCCTGGGCGCAAAGGAACGCGCCGGTCAGATTGACGCCGACTACGGCGCTCCACTGCTCGTAGGTGAGGTCTTCCATGGGAATGGCGGGGGCGCCCATGCCGGCATTGTTGAACAGGACGTCGAGCCGTCCGAAATCCTGTGCGACGCGCGCGAAGAGTTCCTTGACGCTTTCAGGACGGCTGACATCCGCCGGCAACGCCAGCATGGCTCCGCCATCGGCGGAGGCCATGGCGACAGTGCGTTCGAGTTCGGCCGTCCGGCGTCCGGTCAAGGCGACCGAGTAGCCCGCGGTTTGCAGCGCAACGGCCGTAGCCCGGCCGATGCCGCTGCCCGCTCCGGTGACGAGGGCGAACCTTCGATTGGTCATGTTTCGGAATGCTCCTTCATTTTCGCGGCTGACGAACTCCGCGGATTCCGGTATCCTGCCGTGGATGGTTGGGATTCTCGTACACGGCGATAACCACTTTATCGTTCGCGGGCCGCTTCCGGATCGAGGGACGGCGCTGGCGCTCGTGCGCCAGTGGTCGGTGATCGAAATCGGGAAGGCACCGGAGCCTGAACTAGGAGCCTGGCGGATCAGCACGAAGGAGTTCCGCGAGCATTTAGAGTGGGCGATTGCGGTTCCGGCAGAAACCGGGTACTCGGCCGCAGTCGCGCAACTTCTCGGGGAACTGGCGGCGCGGGGCATTCGGCTATTGCGGACAGATGAGCACGGTTGGTAGCCTGGCGGTCCACAATTTGAGAGTCAGACGCCCACCTCGATGGTCACCGGGACACCCCGAGCATTGGTCGACGGACCTTACTAAGTTGGGGTAACCCATCCCTGGAACTACGATACTAGTTAGTAGATTGCGAGGGCTAAGTTAGATACGCCTATTGAGTTATGTATCGTACTCCTAGTCCGTAACTTTGGTACTTCTGCTTACTCGGACGATCTCCTTCGCGGTTATAAGGTTTAGTGGCGATGGATTCGGCGGCTACTTCGTCCCATAGTAGACGCATGATGGATGGACGACTCCGCAAGGCGGTCTCAATCAGGCGCCGGACCCGCCAAAAAGGCATGGTGATGATTGTGATGGCGGCGGCCTCCATTGCGATCATCGGTGTCCTTGGCGTGGCGGTGGATATGGGGCGGATCTTCATCGCGAAGAACGAAACGCAGACCTACTGCGATGCCGGCGCCCTCGCTGCAGCGCTGAAACTCGACGGCACGACCACTGGTATTAACAATGCGATCGCAGCTGTGAGCGGCACGGGAGATGCCTGGAATCTGGGCACGACTGCGGTGCCAGCGCCCACGATCGAATTTGCTACCTCCGGTGCCGGGCCGTGGCTGGCAAACCCAGCTCCCGCGACCGGATACGCGCATGTCCGGGTGACGGCGAATGTCAGTGTGCCGACCTACTTTGCGCCAATTTTGACGGGTTCCACCTCGATGACGGTGCAATCCCGGGGCATGGCGGCGCAGGTCGTCCAGACATCGCTCTCGGTTGGACTGGCGCCGTACACCGCCGTCGCGAGCGACATCGCCTCGCCGACGTACGGATTAACGGTTGGCCAGGAGTACGACATCCAATGGCCTGCGAGCAATTCGCACGGATTCATCCGTCCACTTTGCACCGGCGATCAGGCGCCGGCCCGCCAGGCGGCGATCAATAGTGTTCTAAACGTTTGGGGATCGCAGACAAACGGATATTGGGGCAGCAATTCGAACGCGGTGATCCGCGCCGAAGTTCTGGACCTGATTCAGCAGCAGCCCGCCACGATCGGCCAGACC
>JBDTTK010000675.1:0-2986 GCA_039930685.1 Bryobacteraceae bacterium
CCGATGGCGCCGGCGCCGTTTTCGAGCGTGTTGATCAGCTCTTCAAAGCACAGCGTCGTGGGGTTGTCGTGACGGGCATAGGAGGGTCCAGCTTGCTCACCGGCGAAGACGCGGTCGAGCTCCTCCATCGTGTCGTAGGTGTAGCTGGCGGCAGAGAAGATCGGAGTCGTTACCGGCGTGTAGGTGCCGGGCTTCTTGCGGTCGCCTGCGTGGACTACTTGAGTTTCGGGTTTCATTCGTTGTGTGGATGCCCGCTCAGTTTGTACGCGGGACTTGTCCGGAAGGAATCGGTCGCCCTACCTGCGCTTCCAGCGGATGCCTTCTTTCGTATCTTCGAGGACGATGCCCTGATCGTCGAGTTGCTTGCGGATTTCGTCGGCGCGGGCGAAATCTTTGGATTTTCGGGCGCTGGTGCGGGCCGCGATCAGCTCGTCGACGGCGGCGTCAGAGAGGGCGCTTTCTTTTTCGGTCGGGCGAAGGACATCGAAGATCGAGTCGAACTCGTTCATGAACGCGATCGCGCCCGCCGTATTCCCGGCGACGAACTCGCCGGAGTCCATCGCCGTATTGGTGTCGCGCAGGTATTCGAACACTGCGGCGAGCGCCTCGGCGGTGTTTAGATCGTCGTCGAGCGATTCTCCGAATTGCTGCGAAGCGGCTTCGGCTCGCTTCGCGAGGGCGTTGTTGAGCCCAGGAGGGAACTTGCCGGTTTCAAGGCGAAGCTTGAAGTTGCGCAGGCGTTCGATGGAGGTCGCCGCCGCCTTGAGGCCGTCAAAGGTGAAGTTGAGTTTCTTGCGATAAGGGACCGAGGCCAGCAAATAGCGGACCGTTTCCGGTGCGTACTCCATTCCGAGCAGGTCGCGGAGCGTGTAAAAGTTGCCCGCCGACTTCGACATCTTTTGTGCGTCGAGGCTCAGGTGCTCGGCGTGGAGCCAGAAGCGGACGAATTGTTTGCCCGTGATCGCTTCGGACTGAGCAATTTCGTTTTCGTGATGGGGGAACGTCAGGTCGACGCCGCCTGTGTGGATATCCAGCGTCTCCCCGAGGTACTTCATCGCCATCGCGGAGCACTCGATATGCCAACCAGGGCGGCCTGAACCGAAGGGTGTCTGCCAGGCGGGTTCGCCGGGCTTCTGCGCCTTCCAGAGGACAAAGTCACGCGCATCCGCTTTGTCGTATTCGTCGACATCGACGCGCGCGCCGGCGCGGATGCCTGAGAAGTCGTTGTGCGAGAGCTTGCCGTACTCCGGAAACTTCGCGATCCGGTAATAGACCGAGCCCTCGCTCATGTACGTGAAGCCGCGCTCTTCGAGCTTCTCGATGGCGCCGACCATTTCAGGAATGCAGTCCGTCGCTTTGACGATGGTCTCCGGATCCTCCAGGCGCAGCGTGTGGATGTCGTCGAGAAAGGCCTGCGTGTACACGCCGGTGTACTCGTAGATGTCCTTGTCCTCTGCGAGCGCATTGCGGATGATCTTGTCTTCGATGTCGGTGATGTTCATCACGTGGCGCAGCTTGTAGCCGCGCGCGCGAAGCCAGCGGCGGAGCACGTCCTGAAACGTGAAGGTCCGCAGGTTGCCGATGTGGACGAAGTTGTAGACCGTAGGCCCGCAGGAGTACATGCGCACGACGCCGGGTTCAAGGGTCGAGAAGGGTTCGACACTCTGGGTGAGGGTGTTGTAAAAGCGCAATGCCATAGCGAGGGGTTCCTCTATGGTAGCAACGGGCGCAGGCGGATCAGATGCCAAGCTGATTCTTGATAACGGCAGCTAAGGTATTCTTGATTTCCGTGTGACGCGGAATGGCCGCGTTTCGGCCGGTTTTCGGATTGTGGAAATGGTCGTGACGGGTCCCGTGACGCTTCAACTGGCAGCCCGCAGCTTGCAATTAACGAACGAGCTCATTGCGCTTCACGTCTCTACGAGGATGTCCTTGCACCGGATTCCAACGATCTCTATGTCTTCGGAATCTATTTTCATCAACTGGTAGGCGTCACGGATGTTCTCTTCGAGTTCCTCGAGCGTCTCGCCTTGGGTGGCAACTCCCGGCGCTTCCTTCAGGCGGCCCACATAACATCCGTCGTCCATCCAGTACTCGAGCGTGAATTGCCGCTGCATACTCTCATTATCCGGCGGTCCGGGTTCCTCTGCAAGATGCCACCAGCACCTAGAACGTGTACGCCGGCGGCTGGACGCCTTTAAGGCGCAAGTACACCTCCGCTTGACCGCGATGATGCGCCGTGTGGACGAACATGCCGAGCATCATCTGGCGTCCGTTCACCTCGGGGCGGCCGACCCAGTCTACTTTGTACATCCTGGTCAACTGCTCGGGCGTCACCGTCGGAAGCGCGCGCAGGACGTAGTCGAAACACTCATTCAGGTATTTAATGACGCCCGCCTTCGGCGAAGCCTTGAGGACGTTGGCCGTAATGCCGGACTTGGTTCCTGTGAGCTGTTCGAAGCGGAACACGCTCGACGCCCCGATGTGCATCATGAGCTGCGCGAAGTTCATTTCCTCGGGCGAGGGCTTGAAGGAGTAGCTTTCTTCCGGCATCTTCTCGGCGACGGCGATCGTGAATTGCCTGGTGACCTGCCAGTCATTCAGCCACTCGGTGTTGGTCAGCAGGGGAGCGGAATCGGCGGCAGGAGCGGCTGTCGCGGCCAGAATCATAAAAGCCAGAGCGGGTATCGTAGGGCACTTTCGCATGGCCCGATTATGGCGCGATCGGCCGTGGCCTGCGAAGATAAAGGGGTAAGCCGCATTCTTCATGCTTCCCTTCGAAATCCAGGCGACCTGTCCGGTCACCGGTGCGCGCGCCGGTCTGCTGCACACGGCGCATGGCATCGTCGAAACGCCCGTGTTCATGCCGGTCGGTACCCAGGCCACGGTCAAAGGCGTGATGCCCCGCGACCTGGCCGACGAGTTGGACGCCAAGATTATCCTGGGCAACACCTATCACCTCTATCTGCGGCCCGGCCATGAAACG
>JBDTTK010000676.1:0-2976 GCA_039930685.1 Bryobacteraceae bacterium
GGACCCCAGCGCTCCGCGTCGATCCACGGCATGTACCGCAGGACGAGCGCCGCCAGAGTGATGCCCAGCATCGGAACCACGGCGATGATTGTCGAGCCCAGAAAACGGCCCAACAGGTAGTCGGCCTTGCGCAACGGCGTCGTGAACAGCATCTGGTGCGTGTTGTAGGTGAAGTCTCGCGATGCCGCCGAGTTCACGAACGCCGTCGTCATCAACAGCGTAAGAATTCCGAGAATCGCGTAAAACTGCAAGATCACGTAGGGCGCGTTTCGGTACGTATTCTCAAGGGCGGAGCCGACGATGATCTTGTCCGTACTCAACGCTCCGCCGACCATCAACGCGATGATCGCGAGAAAGATCCACGTCATCCAACTCCGCAGCCAGAAGCGAAGCTCAAAAGCCAAAAACGTGAGCAGCATCCCTCTAACTCCAGCCCTTGATCGCCGAGAAGAACACATCCTCAAGATCCGGTGTCGCCGCTTCGAATCCTTCCCCCGGATCCTCCGGACTCAGCACATGGATCCGCGGCCGGCCCGCTACCAGCTTGCTCGATATGATCTGATACCGCTGCTCGTAGCTCTCGATCTCGCCTTTGGCAATCGACCGCTCCCAGACTCTGCCCTTTAGTCCCTCGACGGCCGTATCAGGTCGGCCTTCGTACAATACTTTCCCCAGGTTGATCACCGCCATCTTCGTGCATAGCTCCATCACGTCTTCGACGATGTGCGTCGAAAGGATGACGATCACGTTCTCGCCGACCTCGGCCAGCAGATTGTAGAAGCGATTGCGCTCTCCCGGATCCAGACC
The DNA here is from genome assembly GCA_039930685.1 of Bryobacteraceae bacterium. Lineage (GTDB taxonomy): Bacteria > Acidobacteriota > Terriglobia > Bryobacterales > Bryobacteraceae > JBBQWZ01. Next base: position 808 of record JBDTTK010000676.1, read on the forward strand.
CGCCGTCGGCTCATCCACGATCAGCAATTGCGGATTGCCGATCAGCGCCTGCGCGATCCCGAACCGCTGCCGCATCCCGCCCGAGAATCCCGCCAGCGCCTTCTTTCGGACGTCGTACAGGTTGCAGCGGTTCAGCATTGCGCCGACCGCTTCCTTGCGAACCTTGCCGTCCGCAATGCCCTTCAGCAGCGCCAAATGATCGAGCATGTCCTGTGCTGAAATCTTCGGGTACACGCCGAAGTCCTGCGGCAGATAGCCGAGTTGCCGGCGGACATCCGACTTCTGACGTAGAACGTCCAGGCCGTTCATCGTCACTTCGCCCGAATCCGCATCTTGAAGCGTCGCAATCGTCCGCATGAGCGTCGACTTGCCCGCGCCGTTCGGTCCCAGTAGCCCGTACATGCCGCAAGGAATCGTGAGCGTCACAGCATCGAGCGCTTTGACTCCATTGCCGTAAGTCTTCGAGAGGTTCTGTATGCGGAGTTCCATGAAGGTGCCACTTATTGTACGCGTCTGATTCGACCGGAGTTCCAAACGGACGCCGTTCGCCCACGCCCGTTAGGACTGGAAGAAAAAAGGGGGACGCGTCAGGTCATATGCGAGGCCGCGGCCGCTCGTGCACGAGATCCGGGAGGCGCGAGCGTTCACTACCAAGAACCACGAACAAAGTGAGTGGCCCCGCGGGCAGAATCGCGGATCGCCTACTCGGGCAGCGTAGCCTCAATCCGCCGCGGATCGAACCGCCACAACTTTCCGGCCCTGAGGTGCTCTACCCACACCGACCCCAGCCCGACACGGACCGCGTCGCCGCCCTCACCTGCAAACTGCTGCACGACTTTGTTCGTCGCCGGATCGATGCGCGAAATCGGAAAGTGGAACGACGTCACCCACACGGAGCCTTCTCCGGTCGCAATATCGCCGCCGCCCCCCGGTACACCGACCTCAATCGTCGCCGTGACCTTATTAGTCTTTGGATCGATGCGCGACACACTACCATCGCTTTGATTCAGCACCCAAACGCCGCCTTCGCCGACCGCCACGAATCGCGGCGCCTTGCCCACCGGAATCGTCTCGATCACTAGATTCGTATTCGGGTCCACACGCGCGACGCTGTTCCGCTCGGTGCTGCTGACCCAAACCGCGCCTTCGCCGAACATCGCGCAATACGATCCAGGCGCAACGTACACCTCGGCGACGACTTGATTCGTATCCGGATCGATTCGGGCGAGCGTACCTTTTTTATCGGTCAGCATCCAGACGCTCCCCGCGCCGGTAGCGATACAGCCTTCCGAATCTGCGACCGCAATTGGCAGGGTGGCAGTAATCTTGTCCGTCTTCAGATCGATCCGGACAACATTCTTGTTCCCACAATTCGGAACCCACAGGCTGCCAAAGCCAATAGCCAATCCGGAGCAGGGCTCCTTGCCGGTCGCTACCGTTGCCGCGACCGAATTCGACTTCGGATCGACCCGCGCGACGGTCCCTTTCGGATAATTTGACACCCACACTGCATCGCCGATCGCGATCCAATCCGGATTACCTCCGATCTCATAGACTGCGTCCGGCTTTAGCCGCTCAAACGGAATCCGGACGCCTGGGGTGCCAACACCCTTGGCGACAGGTTTCGCGGCGGGCGGCGCGGGCGTTTGTGCGATCAGCAGCACGGCGCCGGTAGCGAAGAACGCGGACAGAAATCTCACCGCCGAATGATAGCGCAGCGAGCCCATGAGGATCGACCGCGATGACTCGCGGCGGGCTAACGTGCTGTAATTGATGGAGGTCCGGGAGAGGCCCTGTTTGCTTCATCGAACCATCTTTTTCTTTACCGTCAGCGCCACGCTCTCTGCAGGCTCTACTAGCGACTTCTTCGAGAACAAAGTCCGGCCCCTCCTCGCCACCCAATGCTTCGCCTGCCACACGGCGGCTGCCATGGGCGGACTCCGCATGGACTCGCGTGACGCGCTCCTCAAAGGCGGCGCCTCCGGTCCTGCGCTCGTCCCTGGTGATCCCGAAAAGAGCCTCCTGATCAAGGCCGTCCGCCAGACGGACGACCTCAAGATGCCCAAGGGTGGCAAACTCGCGAAGTCTGAGATCGACTCGCTTGTCGAGTGGGTTCGCGACGGTGCCGTCTGCGTTCGTCAGGCGTTCACGCCCGAACGAGTCGAGTGG
>JBDTTK010000677.1:0-2974 GCA_039930685.1 Bryobacteraceae bacterium
ATGTAATACCCGCACTGCTCGCAGAACAGCTTGCACTTCAGCTCGCTGAGCCGCTTGCTGCAAACCGGGCAGTAGAGCATTGGCTCGTCTTCCTTCCGCCGAGTGGACTCGGACGATTCTTTTTGAGCCGAAACGTCTTTTCCCGATACCTCCGGTGCGTTGTCCACGTCTCCACATTATAATGAGCTTCATTATGCGTAAGACCGGCGCCTTGTGCGCCCTGTTGGCGTTGATTGGATTGAGTGGGCTGTTGTTTGCCCAGCGGCGCGGAGAAATGGACCGCCCGGCGCGGAACGCGTCCCGTGGAACGCGCGGCGCCGTCGCCGCCGGCAGTGAGTATGCGACGGAAGCCGGTATGCGAGCGTATCACCACGGCGGAAACGCCGTCGATGCGGGCGTCTCGACCATGTTCGCCGCCTCCGTCACCGAGTTCTCGCACTTCGGATTCGGCGGCGAAGCGCCGATCCTGATCCGCACCAAGCAGGGCAAAGTATTCGCGATTGCCGGCGTTGGCACGATGCCGAAGCTCGCCACCGCGGAGTTCTTCCGCACACGCCGATTGCAAGCCGGCGAAGTGATGCAAACCGATCCGGGCGGACTGAAGGGCATGGTTCCGGTCGCCGGACTGATGCCCGCGCTCGTCCCCGGAATGGTTGACGCCGGTCTCGTCGCACTCCGCGAGTTCGGCACGAAATCGTTCGGTGAAACCATCCAGCCTGCCATCGAACTCGCCGACGGATATCCGATCGACGAGATGCGGTCCGGCTCCATCGCGCGGTCGCGAGCCTTCTTCAACCTCTGGCCTGCTTCGAAGGCTCACTTCCTTCCGGATGGCCAGGTGCCCATCCCCGGCGAACTCTACCGCCAGCCGGATCTCGCGCGCACCTTGCGCGGCATGGCGGACGCGGAACAGAAGGCCCTGAAGGCGGGCGCCAAGCGCGAAGCCGCGATCGACGCTGTCCGCGACTACTTCTATCGGGGAGAAATCGCCAAGAAGATCGACGCGTTCAGCAAGGCCAATAACGGACTGCTGCGTTACGAGGACATGGCGGCGTTCAAGCTAGCGCCTGAAGAAGCGCTTTCGACCACATACCGCGGCTACACCGTCTACAAGCCCGGCTTCTGGAGCCAGGGTCCGGCGCTGCTCGAAACCCTCAATGTTCTCGAAGGCTTCGACCGCTCGCCGATCAATTCCGCCGAAGCGATCCATCGCCAGGTGGAAGCCCTGAAGCTGGCCTACGCCGACCGCGACACCTATTACGGCGATCCGAAGTTTTCCAAAGTCCCCGGTGACGTCCTGCTCTCCAAAGAGTACGCAGCGCAGCGCCGCAAGCTCATCGGACACAACGCGTCCATGGAATTCGTGCCGGGCACCATCCATGGAAAAACGGGCCATCACCCGACGGAAGTCGACGGCTCCGTGGTCCACATCAAGATCGACGACGAACTGATGGCGCATGATACTACCTGCGTCGATACCATCGACAAAGACGGCGTGATGTTCTCGGCCACTCCTTCGGGCGCGTGGCTGCCAAGCGTCATCGCCGGCGACACCGGAATCCCGTTGACCGAGCGCGCGCAGAGCTTCGTGCTCATCCCCGGACATCCGAACGAACTGGCCGGCGGCAAGCGCCCCCGCGTGACGCTGTCTCCGACGCTGGTCATCAGTCCGGACGGCAAACCGTATCTGGCGCTCTCGACGCCCGGCGGAGACAACCAGGATCAGAGCCTTTTGCAGATCTTCCTCAACGTGGTCGACTACGGGCTGAACGCCGAGAATGCAATCGAGGCGCCCCGCTACCAGACCCGGCACTTGGTCTCGAGCTTCGACAATCATGCCTGGAACCGCGGCGACCTGCTCCTCGACGATCGGATCCCGCCTGCCACCATGGCGGACCTCGCTGAGCGCGGCCACCACACCGGCATCCGCAACAAGTGGAACTCCGGGGCTGCCCCCGTGATGGTTCGCATGCTGCCGAACGGTACGCTCGAAGCCGGCATCGATCCGTTCGGGTACCGTTGGTCAGCGGCCTGGTAACCGGCTTCAACAAGGAGACAGGGGCATGATGAAACTCGCCGCCGCGCTGATTCTGTCGGGCGTGCTGGCCGGCGCCCAGACTGAGCCCGAACGCCCCAAGCTCAAGACTCGCGAGGAGGTTCTCAATCCTCCGCGCGTCACCCCAAGCGGCAAGCCGATTTGGATCGTCCCGGCCGGAACGCGAATTCCCATCCAACTCCGGCAGCCGATTTCAACTAAGGGCGCGGCCCCTGGCAATGCCATCTATGCACAGACGGCGTTTCCGATTGTCATCCGGGGCGACATGGTGATTCCCGCGGGAACCTGGGTCCAGGGCGTCGTCGACCACGTGACGCGCGCCGGGCGCATCAAAGGGACCGCCGAACTTCAGTTCCATCTGACAACCCTGATTTACCCCAACGGGTACACGCTCGACATCGCGGCCGCCATCGATCAAGTGCCCGGAGACCAGGGCACGCACATGAAGGAACCGGGCATGATCAAGCACGATGCCGAAAAGGGCAAGGACCTCGAAAAGATCGGCACTGCGGCATCGCAAGGCGGGCAAATCGGCGCGCTGGCGGGAGCGGCGGCGAGTCCGTCGATCCGCGGACTCGGCGTCGGCGGCGTCGCGGGCATTGCGGCCGGTACGCTGATTGGACTCCTGTCGCGAGGCACCGACGTGCGCTTTGAAACCGGAACTTCCATCGAGATCGTGCTGAACCAGTCGATGGCGATCGACGCCGAGAAAGTCCGGCAGATTAAATAGTCACGCCGCCGCGTGCGCGCGGGAAAACGAGTTCGATGATTCTGTCAGTCCCCTTCGTTCTTGTCAGACCTTCGTTCCCTCCTTTACTGTGCCTACGGCACTCTGGGTATTAGAGCCCCTAAAGCCATCGGTTCCTCGGAGACACCACCCAGGCTAGCCGGCAACACCGCTTTGTGTTGAAATGATCC
>JBDTTK010000678.1:0-2972 GCA_039930685.1 Bryobacteraceae bacterium
GAAGTAATACGGCGGTTATATTGTCGGGCCCGCCCGCGTTGCGCGCTGCGTCCACGAGGATCTGACATTTGGCTTCAAGCGACGCATCAGAGGCGATCGCTTGCATCACTTCTTCTTCCGACGCAACGCCGTGCAATCCATCGCTGCACATCAGCAATTGCATGCCAGGCTTCGGAGTCAGGGAATACGTGTGGATCCGCAGTTGGGCACTGACACCAATCGCCATGGTCAATACGTGGCGCATCGGATGCGTCTTCAGACTCTCCTCGTCGATTCCCAAACGGCGGCCCACTTCGTGGACCCACGTCTGATCCTCGGTGATGGCACTGAAACCCTCGTCATCCAATACGTAAGCGCGGCTGTCGCCGACGCTGGCCAAAAGAAGTTCCAACCCGGTATCCAAAACAGCAACCAGGGTGGTTCCCATCCCCTCCAGGGTGGGATCCGCGGAGGCGGCGGCGAGCACCCGGCGATTCGCTTCTTCGAACGCTTGCTTCAGGATTTCTCCGTCGGCTTTACCGGCCGCCTGGATAACTTCCCAGACAGTTTCGGCAGCGAGCTTTGAGGCGTGCTCACCAGCTTGTGCGCCACCCATCCCATCCGCAACGAGATAGAGACCAATCGCGGGTGCGACGAGGTAGTAATCCTCGTTGTTACTTCGGACGCAACCGGGGTCTGAAAGGCCGTAGGCTTCCAGCATTAGCTTTCCGATTATACTCATTTCCCCGGTAGGCTTCTGCCTGACCGGTACGAATTCTGGTTCGGGCGGGGGCGGCGCCGTCTTGGCGGCTTCGAACGGCGGGATCACGAGCACGGGTGCCGGAGGCAGGGGAGTCGCTGCTTCTGTGGGCACTGGTACGATGTCTGGTTCCACGTCTTCCTTCTTCGTACGGGCGATTCGAATGCGAACCTTCACTTCACATCCCCTGGCTGAGGCTTATTCGGCTGCAGCACGGCGCGCAATTGCCAATAGGCCCGCTCTTCATAGTTCGTTTTGAGGCGTTCTAGTCCGTCTCGCTTGGTTTTCGCTTGCCGATAGCTGATCTTCTGTTGGCATCGGTCGAGCAATTCCTCCGCTTCCGAGTCCTCCGGAGCGCGCTCGAGCGCAGTCTTCAAATTCTCGGCTGCCTCGGAATAGTCTCCGTGCTTCCAAAGAGCATACCCGAGATTGAAGCGATAAATCGGATCGTTCGGATCGCCCTCAACGGCGCGGCGAAAACTGTCGATTGCGGCAGGTGGACTTCTTCGCAGTTGGGCCGCGCCAAGATTGTTGTAGACCTCGTTGAGCGGCACCGTTTGCAGAATCATTTCAAAAGAACGCACGGCCGCCACCGGGTCGCCGATGTGGAACTTCGCCAGTCCGTACAGGAAACGTGCCTCCCGAAATTGCAACTGCCCTTGCTGCACTCGCGCCAGATAGTCCGCCGCCGCTCGATAGTCCGCGCGATTAAATGCGAGCCGCCCCAACTGAAAAGCCGGCGGACTGTACCGCGCGTCCAGCCGAATTGCTTCGAGTAGGTATTTCTGTTTCTGCTCCGGGTTGCTTGCCATCAGGCCGCGCACATAGTTTTCAAGGGCATCCACCCGCACGGGGTCTTCCCGCTTCTTAAATTCCACCTCAGACGGAGCATTCTGCGGAGACAGGTACTGCAGAATCTGCCATGCCAAATGTGACTCCAGTGGTTCAAGATCCGTCAGCGGGCCAGACTCTGAGAATTCCGGTCCCCGGCTGAGCCTCGTGAGATTCAGAATGCGCGCCGTCAAACGGAGCGATGCGGGTTGTCCGGCAGCGGAATTAATGAAGTATTCGCCGAACACGACCTGATCCGCATCCAGGACCTCGCCCACTTTTAAGACCGAAGCTCGGGTCAGCGTGGCGCCTTGGCGCAGAGCCAACTGGCGGTACGCGGTGAGCCGGTCGTCACGGTCGAGCACGATAAGCCCATAGGCCGCCAGCGATTCACGGATCGTTTCCGCGGCGCTCTCACCAACCCATTCAGGCCCAGAAATCGGGGAAAGATTAAAAAAAGGTAGTACAACGAGGGTATCCGATAGCGAATCGGCACCATTGGCAGGCGTTCCAGCATACACCGACGCAACACCCAGCGCGAGCAACCCGGCACACGCTCTCCGTAACGAAATCAGCGCGCCCGTTGCGCGCACACGCAGCATCGCTTTAGTGTAACAAGATGCGCCTTCAATCCCCATTCGGCATTCTCTTGATTGCAATAGCCTGTGTCGTTGGGATCGGCGGTGCTCAATCGCTGGGACAACGTCCATCCACTACATCGAATAGGAGTTCGGCCAAGAGCGTTCGCCTCGAGGATCTCACTTGGCCGCAGGCGGAGCAGGTTCTCACGCCGGAAACAATCGTACTGATTCCAATCGGCGCTGCCTCCAAGGAGCACGGTCCTCATCTATTGCTCAGCAACGATCTCATTCTCGCCCAATACTTTACGGCGGAAGTGATGCACCGCACGCCGGTCGTAGTCGCGCCTGTAGTGAACTACCACTACTACCCTGCGTTTGTAAATTACGCCGGCGCGACCACACTCCGCCTTGAAACAGCGCGCGACCTGATCGTGGACATATGCCACGGTCTCGCCCGGTTCGGACCGAAAAAGTTCTACGCGTTGAATACCGGTGTGTCCACCATTCGAGCCTTGCAACCTGCGGTAGAAATTCTCGCCCAAGACGGGATCACCCTTCAGTTCACTGACATCCTCAAGGCGGGCGCCGAAGCGGAGAAAGCCGTGACGCAGCAAAGGGAAGGTACTCACGCCGACGAAATCGAGACATCGATGATGTTGTTCATCTCGCCCAAGTCGGTCAACATGGCGAAGGCGTCGAAAGACTTCCCAACCGGCCGGGGCATCCTGCAACACGCCGACGCTTCGGCCCCCCGGTATTCGCCGAGCGGAATTTACGGCGACGCGACCTTGGCTACTCGAGCGAAGGGCGAGCGCGTCGTG
>JBDTTK010000679.1:0-2971 GCA_039930685.1 Bryobacteraceae bacterium
GGTGGTGGCGGCGGACGCCAGGGACCGCCACAACAGGGCCGGCGGAACGACGGGAAAAAGATACTCGAAAAGCTGGCGCGCGAGACCGGCGGCTCGTTCTTTGAAGTGACGAAGAAGATGCCTCTCGAATCCGTTTTCGACCGCATCGAAGAGGAATTGCGCAACCAATACAGCTTCGGGTACACGTCGAATCAGACCAATTCGACGGGTTACCGGCGAATCCATCTGGCGACGGCGGCCAAAAGGGATCTCATCGTGCAGACCCGCGACGGGTACTACGCGGACCGCTAAATACCCGCGCATTCGGGATCGCAACGGCGTACGATAGCGGCATGGATCATTCCCTTGTCACAACGGCGCTAACCCTCGACGGCTTTCGCATCACCCGCACGATCGGTTTGGTTCGCGGCATCGTCGTCCGATCCCGCTCGATCTTCGGAACCATCGGGGCGAGCCTGCAAACAATGGTCGGCGGCGAAATCACTTTGCTCACCGACCTGTGCGAAAAGACCCGAATGCAAGCCTACGAACGCATGGCGGATCACGCCCTCCAGATGGGCGCAAACGGAATCATCGCCGTCCGTTACGATGCCACCGAGGTCATGCAAGGCGTCACGGAAGTGCTTTGCTACGGTACCGCAGTCGTTGTGGAGCGAATCGGATAGATCGGATGAGGTCGCGGTTACGGGAATGTTCGTGCGCTGTGGCGTCATTTACAATGCGAGAGGAGCACGCTTTGATATCTCAACGGAATTCGGCACATACTGTCCAGGTAGCCACCCGCCGCGATTGGATGGGACTCGCGCTGAAGGCAATTCCGGTGTCGGCGGCCGCGGGCTTCCTGCTCGGCTGCGACCGGGTCGAGGCCGGCGGCGCGAGCCGGCCAGTTGCAAAGTCCGAACATAAGCCCGGACGCCTGATCAGGATTGCAAGGTTCGATGACGCGGGCCGTCCCAAAGGAGTGCTGGAAATGGAAAAAATTGTGAAGTCGGACGCGGAATGGCGTGATCAGCTGGACCCTGCCGAATACGCCGTCACCAGACAACAGGGGACCGAGCGCGCCTTTACCGGCCGGTATCACAACAGCCATGCGGACGGGATCTACAAGTGTGTCTGTTGCGGCACGCCGCTGTTCGATTCCAAAACGAAGTTCGAATCAGGCACCGGCTGGCCGAGTTTCTATGAGCCGATTGCTCCCGAGAATGTCAATAATCACGTCGACAATTCCTATGGGGCTCAACGCGTGGAGGTGGTCTGCGCGCGCTGTGACGCCCATCTCGGTCACGTGTTCGATGATGGTCCGGCGCCGACTGGGCAGCGATACTGCATGAACTCCGTTTCGCTGAAGTTCACGCCGCGCAGTTCTTAGTTCTGCTTACTCGCCGTGCACGGAGACTTCGGTAGCATCCGAGTTCGGTGCGGCAAACCTGTCGATTCTTGGCGAAATTCGCTCCTTGCAGGCGCGAAAGCTCGCGAAGTTGCACCGGCACGTGTCGCATCGATAGGGAGTGGCGCCCATTCTCAGGAAAAAGACCGTAGTAGTCGGAGGATTGTAATACTGCTCACTCCAGGTGCTGAGTTCGAAGCGAAGGCACTTCGGACAACGGGCATACTTCCACGTCTGACCTTCCCACATCGATGTACTGAAACGTGTTTTACACAGTTTGCAGCGCATGTGGAAAAAGCCGAAGAGACTGACTACTGCCTCGCCAAAGCCACGCTTCTTCGAAGTTCGAAGTTTCCGCGTGCCGCATTTTGGACAGGTAGCTCGCATGGTGTCAAGCGCGAACTGCATCTACGCGCACTCTGAGGTAGCTACTGATTGTCGCCCAGAAATGAAGTTTTTGCAATGTTTTCCTAGGGATCGGGTCAAACCGAGGGTCAACGACCCAGCTTCTGCGTTTCAATTGACGCTTCAAACCTAGAAAAACCGCCCGGCCTTCGCCGGGCGGCCGCCACGAGTCGGAGGATAAAAGTTGGTGGCGTATCTCGATCCAGAGCTGCGCAGATCGTTTTTGGGAGCCGCAAATCTCCTCCAGCCCAAGCCATCCGGCGCGGCCGATTCCCGTCTCCTGTCTGCTTTGTGCGGGTCTCCGAAAGTTCCCTGCACCCTCATGCGGCGCCGGGCGTGAGAATCGATCAGCGAATCGCTATATTTTTTCGGTGTTCCGACCGAGTAAAATATGTACCACTGGAAAGGGACGACGGAACCGCTTTCGCCGATGACGCCTCAGCAACAGGTCACGCAACTTCTGGTTGATTGGAAGAACGGGAACAAGCAAGCGCTGGATCTCCTCACGCCTCTGGTCTACGACGAACTCCGGCGTCTGGCCGAAGGTTATTTGCGCGACGAGCGGGCAGCCGCTACGATTCAGCCAACCGCCTTGGTTCATGAGGCATATTTGCGCCTGGTGGCTCAGAACATGCCGGATTGGGAGAGCCGGTCTCACTTCTTCGGTGTCGCGGCCCACTTGATGCGCCAGATTCTCGTCGATCACGCGAGAAAGCATCGTAGCGCAAAGCGCGGCGGCGGGGCGGCCAAAGTCCAGTTGGATGAGGCTCTCGGATTTGCTCCGGCCAAAAGTAACGACGTGCTTGCCCTTGACGACGCTCTGAAAACGCTCGAGGCGTTCGACGAGCGGAAGTGCAAAGTCATTGAACTGCGATTCTTTGGCGGCTTTAGCGTGGAGGAGACTGCCCAGGCCCTGGGGATCTCGGTGGCAACCGTCGGACGCGAGCAGCGCATGGCAGAAGCCTGGCTGCATCGGGAGATGACAGGCGGGGCCTCCGCCACATGACTCCCGAGCGTTGGCGCACCGCCAGCGATCTGTTCGAGAAGGCGCTCGATGTCTCCTCGAACGAGCGGAGCGCGTGGCTGAAGGATTGTTGCGTCAGCGATCCGGAGCTCTACCGCGAGGTCTCATCACTCCTCGCCAGCCATTCCGAGCTGCAGTCCGGATTTCTGGAACAG
>JBDTTK010000680.1:0-2968 GCA_039930685.1 Bryobacteraceae bacterium
AAAGATCCAGCGGCCCAGGCCCACGAGAATGGCGGAGCCTCCGATGATTTTTCCTTCAAAGAGCCAGACGTTGGTGATGTCCTCCGTCGGAACGGCGCAGAAGATCAGTGCGACGGACGTAACGGCGAGTCCGGAAAGGGGTGCCAGGCGCTTTCCGGCTTTCCATGCGCTGGCGAAAATGTAGAGGTACGGCACGAAGCTGCCGAGGACCATCATCGAGACCAGTTCCTGGTAGGCCGCGCGCATGGTGTCGCCGAGTTGCATGATCAGCAGCAGCGCGGTTCCGGTTCCGGCGAGCGCGAACATCGAGATGTGCGGCGTCCGCCACCGGGGATGAATGCGGGCGAAGATTGGCGGCAGAAGGCCGTCCTGCGCCGCGGCGTACGAAAGTCGTGCCGTTCCCGACCCGAGTCCGCCGAACTGTCCGATAGCGGTAATCATCGACAGGCCGGCGAAGGCGTAGGGAATCCACGAAGCGCCCAGCGTCTCCTGTACGATGCGCGCGCCCTGCATGATGCCGTAGACGATGCTGATGTCGGCGGGCTTGAGCAGGACGATGAGCGCGAGCGACGCCGAACTGTAGAAGAAGACGCTGACCATTCCGGCGATCCAGCCGGCACGGGGGATGGTCTTCTCAGGATCCTTGATTTCGCCGCCCATCATCCCTAAGAGTTCCAGTCCGCTCAGCGCGAACGCGATCTGCGACCAGAAGTTGACGGTGGCCCAGCCCAGCGGCGGGGCGATGTCGAGTACGGTCGCCGAGCCGCGCTTCATGTACACGATGGTGGCGACCGTAAGCAGGATGCCGACGATGATCCAGGTGGCGAACCCGCCGAAGTTTTGGATCCAGCGTCCGATTCGGACGCCGGCGATGTTCGCGCCCATGCCGATCCAGATGGCGACGACAGATGCACCGACGATGAGCGTCCGGTGTTCGACCAACTTAGGGTCGATGGCGTAGGCGCCGATGCTCATGTAAGCCATGGCGGCGTTCGGAAACCAACTGGCGATGCCGACCCAATAGAGCCAGAAGGCGAGGAAGCCGTGCCACTCGCCGAAGTCTTCGCGAGCCCAGACATATTGGCCTCCCGCGTGGGGGCGCCTGGCGGCAAGGACGCCGATGGATGCCGCCATCGGAACGACGAAGAAGAGACCAGCGAGCAGGAAAAGCGTGACGGAACCGGGTCCCGTATGCGCAGCGGTGGAGAGCCACCGGGTTCCTACGATGCAAGCAATGCCCAGGAGGGACACGTCGCGCAGTCCAAGGGTCCGATGAAGCGCGGCAGGTTGGGCTGGGGCGGCGTCCGCTCCAGGTTCAGGCATGCGAGCCGTGCGTACAGCCGTAGGTCGACGGCACCCGGCCGCCTTTATTCAACTCCTGGAATCCGATTTGCGTGTTGTAGTAGATGCGCGCCGTCCAGGACTTCGCCAGGCGAAAGAATTTATGGCCGGGGGCAACGTCCGCTTCGGCGCTGGTATCGAGCGTCGTTAGCATCGCGGTCTGCTGTGCGGAAGTGCATTTGACGAAGGGATGCCTATGCAGCCGGATTGCGTAGCCGTCGAGCCAGTTGAGTCCAGAGATAAAGGCCACGCGCTCCTCTTGCGATCCATCGGCGAGCAGGAGATCGAGGTGGCGATTGACGAGGGCGGCCTTGGCGCCGGGCGTGTCCGTCGCCGGGATGATCAGTTCGCTGAGGGCGATGACCGTCGCGTTCTGGTGGTCGTCAAAGAGCTTGGGCTTCCAGGCAGCGGCGGCGGACGCGATAGCCGTAGGTTTCGCGGTCGTTTGCGCGAGCGCTGGCAGAGTCGCGGCGGCGGATGCGGAGATCTTAAAGAGGTCGCGGCGTTTCATGTTGTTCGAGAAGAGATCCGCTCACTTTGTACGCGGTCTTCTGCGCTCCTTGAAGTTTTTCCAGTATACGCCTTGCACCCCGCCCCGCGGCCGGACTTCCGTTGGATCCTTGAGAGTCCAAAAGGTTAGCCGGCGAGCGCAACCAGCAGAGACTCACGCAATGCGGCTTCGTCGTCCGTCGGGAGTTTGCCGCCGTTGATGGTGACGTAGAAGACGTCGAGCGCTTTGTGCGCCTCCGTGTCGATCAGCACGATGTCAATGCTGCAGTTCGCCTCCGACAGCGTCCGGGCGACGTCATAGAGGAGCCCCGGCCGATCCTGAGCCACAATCTCGATCAGCGTCGCATGCGACGACGCTTCCTGATCGAAGGCGACCCTGGGCTGGACGGCGGCTTTCCGGCTCGGCAGCGCCGGATGCGGACGGCCGCTCAAAAGCCGGTCGAGGTCCATCTTGCCCAGTACGACACGCTCAATGACATCCAGCAGGCGCTCGTCCTCGCCGGGATTGAGCTCGAGCGTGCGGATCGGGTCGGAGAACACGAAAGTATCGAGAACCTGACCTTGCTTATTCGAAAATGCCTCAGCCTTGAGGATGTTCATACCGAAGCCTGCGAGCGCCCCGGCGACGGAGGCGAACAGCGCGGGCCGGTCGCGCGTGACCATCCGCAGTTGATAGACGCCGCGCTCGTGATCCAGCGAAAGCGCAACGCCCTTCTCCGCGGACCGGTCCGCGAGTTCGGTATCGGCGGCGATCGCAGCCGCGGAATGCGTGCGGAGATAACGGGTCGGAAATCCCTCGAGGAACGCAGGGCGTCCGGCAGCATGGTGAATGCGCTCCGTATCGAGTTCGCGCGTGAGTTCGTGATGAGCGGCGAGGTACGCGCGCCAAAGTTGCGCTCGCTTCCAGGGGCTCATCGCCGTCGGGGACGAAAACAAAACCGGTTATCGCTTGGTCGAAATCGAGCCCAACCTCATGTCGTTCCTGCGACCGTTCCGCCACACCATCGGCGGAAAAGTCTGCCCCTACGATCGCCACGACAACATCCTTCGCCGCCTCCGCAACCGCGCCGGCCTGCCCCCAGGTGGCCGCCGCTACGCCAACGCCTTCCGGCACAGC
>JBDTTK010000681.1:0-2960 GCA_039930685.1 Bryobacteraceae bacterium
AGAACACCTGGTCCGTAATCTTATGCTCAGGCGGCCGCTTTTCCAGTTGTTCGTACGCCCGCGTCATGGCTTCGGCCACCAGTTGTTTTTCGAAGGGCGCCGTGAGAAACTCGCGCACGCCGGACCGCATTGTTTCGAGCAGCACTTGCGGATCGGCGTTCCGATGGATCGCGATAAACTGGACGCCCGGTACTTGCTGATCCACAAAACTCGTGATTTCCGCCGACTTCTCCATCGACTCCACGTTGATGAAGATAATCTCCAGGGCATGCGACCGCAGCAGGCGAGACAACTCAGAGGCTGTGGGGTAGCTATCAACGATTCTCGCTCCGCCAGCCTGGCCAAGCTCTTCCAAGACCGCGTTCAGACTTCGAGCGAGATCTACATCCGGCGAAATGATGATACTGGGACGCATCCAAATCTCTCTTCTTAAAGCCTAGATGCGTCCACGGCTGCCATCAAGCCAGCGAGTGCCTTAAGGCCGCTTAAGTAAGTACCTTAGCCCCTCTGGAGTACCTAAGGTACTTTGGTTCGAAGATTGAGACCGCAGTCTCAATATTTGTCAGCTACGCCCACCTTACACCGCCGACGTGCACATCGGGCACTTCTTGGCCTTGATCGGAATCGGGCTGCAGCACTCCGGACAATCCTTCGTCGTAACCTCGGCGACGACCGGCTTCTGGAAGCGGTTCACCTGTTTCACGATCATGAAGATCACAAACGCGATGATCAGAAATTCGATTGTCGCGTTGATAAACAAGCCATACGCGAGCACCGCCGCCTTGTCGGCCTTAGCCGCAGCGAGGTTGGCATAGTCTTTGCCATTCAAAGAAACGAAAAGGCCCGCGAAATCAATCTTGCCGATGGCGAGCGAGATCACCGGCATCAGCAGATCGTTGACCATCGACGACACGATCTTGCCGAACGCAGCGCCAATGATCACGCCGATCGCCAGATCGAGAACATTTCCCCGCATGATGAACTTCTTGAATTCCGCGAACATGTGATCGCTCCTTTGTTATCTGACTCACCCAGCGCGCCGCACCCTATACAAAGACAACGCCGTTGTGAACGAGTGCTCCAGTCTACATCGGATCGCCCCCGGACTGGACCTTGGTTCCAGCGCGGATATCCGAATTACAATGAAGACATGCCCAAAGGCCAAGGACCGCAGTCGGCCCCCGGAATGCCCAAGCCCCTCGCCGCCAGCGCGGACTCGGGGTTGATCACCATCCAATGCCCCTGCTGCGACGCAGTGCTTGTGATCGATCCTGCCATTCCCGCGGTCATCCGACACCAAGAGGCGGACAAGCCCAAGACCTTCTCGGACTTTGAGGCAGCAGCGGCGCGTCAGCAGACCGAAGCCGAGCGGCGCGAGGAGCTGTTCCGCAAGTCGGTCTCTGAGACCAAGAATCGCGAATCTGTTTTGGGGAAGAAATTTGAGGAACTATTGAAGCAAGCCAAGACGGATCCGGACGAAGCTCCGCCCAAGCGTCCATTCGACTTCGATTAGAAGAGAACCGGGAAGCTCGAAAGAATGCGTGGACCGCCGGTCCACACAGGAGTGCTACTTGCGGGAACCGGCCTTTGGATTCTTCAGCTTCGTCTGGCGGCGCTTGTGAGCCTTCCGCTTCGGCTTGCTGATAATGAAGGTACCGCTGCCCATGTATTCCGCTTTGTAAAGTTTGTCGTCAGCCATATAGAGGAAGTCTTAGTGTATCGCAGTCATTCACCTAACCGCAAAAGAAGAACCGCCCTGCAGCCCCTTCTCGCCGGGTTTGTCGCCCTGCTCCTGGCCCTGCCGGTGGCGGCAGCCGACCCTGAACTCTTCCGTGAAATCGATGGCATCCTGCAATCGCTTTCTGAAATCACTGGCTGGAAGGTAAAGAAACACGTCCGCGCCGGCGTCCTTACCCGCGGCCAGTTCCGCAAGGAAGTCGAAGAACGCATTCAGAAGAACATCAAGCCGGAAGAGGTCCGCATCGAGTCGCTGACCCTCACCATGTTCGGATTTGTTCCGCAGTCCTACAACCTCGTCCAGAACACCGTCGACCTGCTGAGCGAGCAGACCGCTGCCTTTTACGACTACGACCGGAAGCGCCTCTTCCTCCTCGATGCGACCGGCCGCGACGCCGACAAAGACGAGGACCGCATCGCGCTCGTCCACGAACTCGCCCACGCGCTCGCCGATCAGCACTACTCGCTCAAGAAGTTTACGCACAAAGGTTCGCCCAACGACGACGCGTCCTCCGCCCGCCAGGCCGTGATGGAAGGCCAGGCCACGTGGCTCATGTGGGCGTGGTCCGCGAAGAACGCCGGCGGCAAGGGTGAAGTCCCAGCCGCGATCCTTGCCGCCAATGCCGATTTCTTCCGCGGCAACGGCGCCGACGGCAAACCGATTCCTCCGGAAAAAGGCGCCGAAGCCAAGAACAAGGTTTTCGATGAGACGCCGCTCTACATTCGCGAGTCGCTCGTCTTCCCCTACGTCGAGGGCCTCAAGTTTCAGGAGGCCGTCTATCGCCGTCTCGGCCAGCAGGCCTTCTCGGAAGTCTTCTCCCGCGCGCCGCAAAGCACCCAGCAGGTGATGCACGCTGACGCCTACTTTGCCCGCCGCAACCCGGACTCGCCAGTGCCCCCCGCGACGCCCAAGACCCACCGGCTGCTCGGCGAAGGCGCGCTCGGCGAACTCGACATCGCTCTCCTGCTCCAGCAGCATGCCGGCGAAGCCACCGCCCGCAAGCTTGCCCCTGAACTCCGTGGCGGGGCCTTCACACTGGCGGAAACGAAAGTGGGCAAGAAGCCGCTCCTGACTTTCGTCACCGAATGGTCGACGAACGAAAACGCCCAGGCCTTTTTCAGAGCCTATCCTTCGGTGATGCGCAGCAAGTGGAAGCTCTATAAACCCGCCGCGCCGACGGACTCCGTCCTCACCGGCGAAGGCGACTACGGACCCTTCGACG
>JBDTTK010000682.1:0-2958 GCA_039930685.1 Bryobacteraceae bacterium
GGTGCGATGTTTGCTACATCCGCACCTACACGCCGGGCAAATGTTGGTGCTGCCAGAAGTACACCGACATCGACCTGCGAGAGTCGCTCGATTAAGAGAGCACTCGCACGAACCAACGCCGAACATAGAAAAAGGCCGGGCGCCAAGCCCGGCCTTTTTCGCGGAACGAATCGAAATACTACGGCTGCTTTTTTGCGGCAGGGACAGCGGCCGGTTTGGCCGGAGTTGTCGGCTTTGGCGGAGCGGCGCTCGTCGGAGACGGCTTCGCGGCGGCCGGTGCTGCAGCGGCATTCTTGTCGTAGAGTTCGATGATGTCTTTAGTGATGTCGATCGTATTCGACGCGTAGAGCACGGGAGTTTGCGGGTTGCTGACGTCAAGAATCAGCGTGTACCCGTTGTCCTTCGCGTACTTGTCGATGACAGCCTGCATCCGTTGGCCGAGATCGGCGAGCAGCTTCTGCTGTTCCTGCTCGAACTCCGCCTGGGCGTCTTCCGTCTTTCGGTTGAATTGCTTGGTCCGCGCATCGATGTCGCGCTTCAGGTCCTCCTTCGCGGCTTCCGTAGCAGTGTTGCCCATCTTCTGCAGACGGTCCTGCATGCCGCGGATTTCGTCCTGGACCCGCTCGAGTTCCTTGCGCCGTCCGCCAAAGCGGGTTTCGAGGTCCGCCGCTGCTTTCTGGCCGTCCTTGGTGCCGATCATGGCGCGCTGCACTTCGATGACGCCGACCTTGCCGGGCGTGGGGGCCGCCTGTCCAAAGCCCGAAATGGGCGCGATTGCCCAGACTGCGAGTGCCGCCACCGGCACGGTAAACCACTGTCTAATCACTTGAGAACTCCTAATCATTTACTATTCTTACGATGCTAACATGCACCCGTCGCAGGGCGCGCCCGTTCTGCCGCTGATTTTAGAAGGTCCGGCCGATCGAAAACCGGAACGTCGAACGCTTCTCCTGGAAGGGCTGAGCGCGGCCAAACTGTGCAATGGAATTGATGAACGTCGCATTGTTCGGAAAGTACGAACGGTCGGCGACGATGGGTGTTTGAAGGACGGTATCCGCACGGACTGGGTTATAGGCCCAGTACAGCCGGAACGGCGCATTCACGACGGGAAGCAATACCTGAAGTTCGAGGCCCGTCGAGACGCGGGGCGTCTGGGTACCCGGAGCGATGAGCGCCTTGCCCGTAAAGCTGGCATCCGGGAACTGCCCATTGAGATCCGAAATGCGGCTGGGATTCAGCCGAAGTTGATCGGACAGCACCAGTTTATTGATACCGGCGTCCATGAAGGCTGCCAGAATCACCGGTCCGACAATCGGAATGCGGTACTCGAAGTTGAAAATACCCTTGGTATCGCCGCCTGGGAAGACGAGCTGGTAGATCGGGATCACTTCGGAAACGTTCACGAACGTCCGCGTGCCGTTCACGATAATCGGCTGCTGGCGGGGTGTCCCGTCATTATTAAGTACGTTCACCGGCGCCGAACTGGGGATGAACGCGATCGGCGAGACGCCATAGTTATCGAATCCGCGGATGTCCTGCTCGCCGCCTGCGTAGAAGCGGCTGTACGGGGGGGCGACCTTTCCGCCATATCCCGCGATCATCTGGCCGAGAACGTGGAAGCCCATCACGTGACCTGGCTTAAACCCGCGCCGGAAGTACTTCGCATCGATCGTCGGCGACACCGTGTTCACGTTGCCACCTAGGATGCTGCCGGAGAACTGCGTCGTGATAAAGAGGCTCCTGCCGGCCGTCGGCGTGATCGGGTGATTGACCGTGTTGTACGTGTAGGAGGGAATGATCTGGCTGGTCTTGATTCCCTCGAGGGAGTTGGGGCCGCCGACGTTCGCCTGGAAATTGAGGTATTGGAAGTACTGCGTCGCGGCGTCCGTCGATGTGCTGATGTTCTGCGTCGTGTAGCCGTAGCTCAACCCGAGGCGCGCAAAGCTGCGCTTGAGCGGATAGCTCGCAAACACCGTGAAGCCGCGGCTGTTCGAAACATAGTTCAGCAGGTTCTGATTACCGAGCTGATTGTAGACCGATAAGAGATTCTGGCCGCTGAGAATCGATGCTTCACGGCCCTGGTCGTAGTTGAACCGCTGCATGAAGACCGTGAAGCCGACCTGCATGGGCTTATCCAGGAAGTAGGGTTCCGTGAAGCCGAGAGTGACGTCGCGGGTACGCGTTCCGAGTTGCGTCGAGAGCGAAAGGGTTTCGCCGAGTCCCAGGAAGTTGTTGGTCGCGTACGAGAATCCGATGAAGCTACCGGCGATGCCGGAAACGCCGCCATTGAGTTGGACGCTGTTCTTCCCGCGCTCTTTCACCTTTAGGGTCAGATCGACCGTGCTGGTTCGCGTATCTCGCTTGATGTCGGCGGCTTCGTTTTCCTTGAGGACTTCGAAATAGCCAAGCTGGTTCAGGCGCAGTACGCTGAGTTCCCACAGCTTCGAATTGAAGATGTCGCCTTCGTCGATGAGCAGTTCGCGGCGGATGACCTTGTCGCGCGTCGTCGTGTTGCCGGAGAAATCGATGCGACGGACGAAGAATTGCTTTCCTTCGTCAACGGTCAGCGTGAGGTCGATCTTGTCGGAGTTCGGAATCGGCTCGAAGCTGGGCTCGGGAACGAAATCGATGTATCCGAACTGGCCGTACAGCTTGGTCAGCTCCGTCATTCCCTTGCGCAGCTTACCAGTCGAGAAGATGTCGCCTTCGCCCATCTGGAATACCGGGCGCATCAGCGTTTCCGGCGTCCGGAACAGCTTCACGCCGACAAAATTGATCTTGTTGAGGCGATAGCGGCGGCCTTCCTCCATCGTGACGGTGATGTTGGCGCGTTTGCCCGGTTTATTGGGGTAAATCAAGGGAAGGCGAAAACTACCGCCTCCGGCGTCGACAATGCTCACCTTATGTTCGGTCGCACGGGCTGTGAAGTATCCGTGTTCCTGATAGAAGTTCTGAATG
>JBDTTK010000683.1:0-2952 GCA_039930685.1 Bryobacteraceae bacterium
ACCGTAAGGTTACGCTCCTCGGTGGCACGGACCTCCAGGTCCGTGATCCGCGCTTCTCACAGCGACTCGTAACGTAGGGGCCGGTCATGACGGGCCCGCGGATGCGTCACGCTTCAGAAGCTCCAGCTGCATCACGCCCATAGGTTCGTGCAATGCCCAGCGATAACCTATTAATGCGCCTTGACGCCGGCTGAAATGGACACACTTAGAATCCGCACCGGATCGCGTGGCCGCTCCCCGATCTTTGGAACCCGTTCGATCTTCTCGACCACGTCCATCCCGCCTCGGACCTGCCCGAAGATCGTGTACTGGCCGTTCAGCGATGGAATCGAATCCGTCGTGATAAAGAACTGGCAGCCGTTCGTATTCGGACCCGAATTGGCCATCGCCACGCGACCAGCGCGGTCGAATTTTAGCGTCGGCACGATCTCGTCGCGGATCGAGAACCCCGGATTGCCGAAACCCGTTCCAGCCGGATCGCCCCCCTGAATAAACTGCCCGCGAATGATCCGGTGGAAACTGGTGCCGTCATACAGCTTGGCGCGGGTCCGCTTCTTCGTCCGCGGGTCGACCCATTCCTTCTTGCCTAACGCGAGATCCATGAAGTTCTGGGTCGTGTACGGCACCACGGACCGGAACAGTTCGATCGTAATGGTGCCCATCGAAGTCTTGATCTCGGCGGAGTAGGCGTCTTCGGCTCCGCGAACCCTGGGGGAAGCGGCGGCCAAAAGCGAAAGTCCGAGGATTGAGCGGCGGGTACGTGGCAAGGCTTTCCTATTTTACCCGTGCTGTGGAACACCGCCGCGTTCCGAATCGGAAAAAACAACCGCCTGGAACCAACGTGGTGGTTCAAATTTGCCGCGCGATGACCAAATCTTGCCAAAAGCGCAATCTAGGACCCCCAAAAGGTCAATGTTTCCTTTTTTTTCGGACTTGGCATACCGATTGCTTTAAGACTACGCGTATGAAAGCAGGGAAAACGACAAGAGACGCGAGCTGAACCTTCCTTAAAACCCTCAAGCAGTAAATCATCACCCTGACCCCCTCGGTAGTTTCCAAACCACCCCACCCAGCCGCGTCTCTTGCTCGACTTCAAAAGGGCCCTTATCAAAGGGCTCCAGGTGGAAGTCGCCAACTTGACCTCGCCGATCCAATCCTTACCTGTCACACTTCCGGGCGGAGCCGCGTCTTGTAGAATGACGCCCGCCTCCGGAAAGGCCTAACCTTATCCGAATGACGTTCCTACGTCGCGAGTTTCTGCTGGCACTCGCGGGTTCGTCCGCGCTTACCGCCAAGCCGCACGCCGAGATTGCGTTGGCGGGCGGCAAAGTCTACCCGTCGCCGTCCGCTCAGCCGTTTCAAAAAGGCGTCGTGGTCCTCCGCGACGGACGCGTGTCCGCCGTCGGACCTGTCACCAAGACGCGCATCCCTCCGAAAGCGCTCGTCGTCGATTGCCGGACCCGCGTCGTGCTGGCCGGATTCGCCAATTCCCATGTGCATTTCTCCGAGCCGCACTGGACACCGGCTGCCACCCTCCCAGCCGCATCACTTTCCGCGTACTTCCAAAACATGCTGACCCGGTGGGGGTACACGTCCGTCTTCGACACCGGCTCCGACTCCCAAAACACGCTGGCGCTGATTCGCCGCATCGAAGCGGGCGAGATACCAGGGCCGGCGATTCGCCGGGCGGGCGGCGGCTTCGTCAAGAAGGACGGCACGCCATCCTACCTGAAGGACACACGGCGCCTGCCGGAGCTTCTCACTGCGGAGCAGGCGACGATCGCGGTCCGCGAGGTGCTCGAACAGGGCGCCGACGCCATCAAGATCTTCGCGGGCTCGGCAGGCGTCGCCGGTCCTGCTCTGTCACTCGAAATCATCCGCGCAGTGACCGCCGAGGCGCACCGCCAGCAAAAGCTCGTGTTTTCGCATCCCCAGCATCGCGAAGGCGTGATGAACTCGGTTCTGGGCGGAGTCGATATTCTCGCGCACACCGCACCACGTTCCGGCGTCTGGGATCAGGACCTCGTCCGCCAGATGGTGGAACGCCACATGTCGCTGATTCCGACCCTGCATCTCTTTGAAGTCGAGTTCCGCCGGCTGGGCCGGCCGCCGGAAGAACAGCGGACGCTGGTCCAGGCCGCGAAGGATCAGTTGACCGCCTTCGCCCAAGCCGGCGGCGATGTGCTCTTCGGAACCGACGTCGGTTATATGACCGACTACGATCCGACCCGCGAATACCAGTTGATGGCGGAAGCCGGGCTCACCCCGGCTCAAATCCTGGCATCGCTCACGACCAATCCCGCCACCCGGTTTGCAGACAGTAGAAGCCGCGGACAGCTCGCGCCGGGTTTTCTGGGCGACGTCGTCGTATTGAAAGGCGATCCTTTCGACGACGTCCGGAACTTCGCGCAGGTCCAGTTGTGCATGCGCCAGGGCAAAGTCCTGTTCAGAAGCAATTAGATTTTCAGGACCGTCATCCGCGGCCGCCACAGACCTTGGCGAGTCCCGGCTCAAAACCGAGTTCAAATCCGAGTTCTTGCAATCCTCGGCAAAATCAGGAATACTGGGCGTCTCCCCCGAAAGCGAAGGTTTGTTCCCACGGGCGTTCTCCGTCTGTTCGCCAATTTCGCTATACAGTCTTCGGCAAATGTTTATTGGGTTGTAACGCGAGTGTGGGAGATAATGTAAGTACTCGCGCAGGCAAATCCCGCACGCTCTCGCGGCGGGTTTGGTGGTGGCAGTTGGTTGTTCAGAAAGAGGGCATTCGAGCGTCCGTCGCTTGGCATCGTACCTCCCGTTGGCTGGGATCGGCTTGTTCCACGATCCGAGGAACGGGTTAAACACAGACCAACTCCGCCATTAACATCTGGATCGGCTTGAGCGGTTCGACCCGGCGGCGGCGGCACCAAGACTCCGATTTGCCGCTGGAATTGGCCATAGGTTTTGCATTTT
>JBDTTK010000684.1:0-2950 GCA_039930685.1 Bryobacteraceae bacterium
GCCTTGGCAGGGCGGTTCGCCGCGCGCGGCGAGCCCGTAGCCGACTACCTCGCGCAGTGCGGAAGCAGCTTCGGAAAACCGTTCGAGATCGCGTCCGTGTTTCGCCGGATGATTGCCCTGGACTGGGCCGAGTACCTCGCACCCCTTGTGCCCGGCCGGTTGCTATTCCGCTGGACACGACCCTGAACCCAACGCGGTAACCCCGAGGCGCGGCCGTTAGGCCGCGCTCCCGGAGTTTCTAAATTTCCTCAAGCGGCCCCGTCGCAGTACAGACCCAACCCGTAAGCATCGCTCCGGCATGCCGAACTGCGGTCGCACGATCGCCCCTATTTCCCCTTCAGCCGCTCGAGCTCTTTCCGGTACAGCGGATTGTTCGGAAACCGGCTGGACAACTCTCCGAGCAACCGCCGGGCCTCCCCGAAACTCTTATCGCGCAATGCCGCCACCGCCAGCAATAACTTCGCGAATGGCTCGAGATAATGCCCTTGCGCTGCCGTGATCTTCAGTTGCGCGATGCCCTTTTCGCGATCGATGCGCGAACCCGTCAGCCGCAGCAAGAGCCGTAACGGCGCAGGCTTGAGGCTCAACAGGTACTGTTCAACGCCTGGTCCCAGGTACGCGTCATATGCCTTGGGATTCACGGCAAGAAGCCGGTCGGCGAAATCACGCGACTCCTTCGTCAAGCCGAGCGCCGCGTAATCGCGCTTTTCAACCAGGGAAGCATAGTCCGCCTGAAGACCCAGGCTCAACGACCTCGCAAACAGCGCATCGGGCTGGTTCGGATACTTCTTGAGAATGTCTTCCGCCAGGCGATCCGATTGCATGATCTGCTGCATGAAAAGCGATTTCATGTTCGGATCCGGCATCAGCTTTTCTCTGCCGAGGAAGCGATCGTCGTCCGTGAAGAATTCCGATTCGAGTGCGCCGAGCCGGGCCAGTTCCGCGAAGAGGTAGGCGGCTCCGTCGGAAACGTAACCCATCGGATTCCCGGAGTTCTCCTGTTTCCAATCGGCGAAGATGCGATGCGCATCCTCGAATTGCAGGTCGTACATCTTCAGCCACCCGGCGTGAAGCTTCGGATTCTCACTCGGAAGGGTGTCGGCAGCCGACGCGCTCAGCGCCGCGGCAAGCAGGACGCTAGCGAATCTCGAAAGCAACTTCGAGTCCGTCCTTCACTTTGATCGTTCCCCCGGCCACGCTCACCGGCTTGATGCCGAAATCGGTCTGCTTGATCTTGGCGGTACCCGTATATGCGTCGCCCGACTTCTTCACGTCCAATTTCACCGGCTTGGTCATGCCGTGCAGCGTCAGCATTCCCTCCACCTTCCAGACGTCGCCGGACTTCACGATGCTGGTCGAGCGGAAGCGGATGTCCGGAAACTTGGCGCTTTCGAGCGTCGATTCGTGCATGTCCTTCTGGATTTGCGCTTGATCCTTGGCGTCCACCTTCGGATCGGGCTTTACCTCCATCTTGGCCGCCAGCACCTTGAACTCGACTCGCGGCGAGGACTCATTGTAGGCGCCGGACTCGATCGGTGCCTTGATCCAATGGTCGTGCGCAAATGCCGAAAGCAGTCCGGCTTTTGAAACGTGAATCGTGATGCTGCTGCGGGAGACGTCGATGGCTTTATCCTGCGCGGCAACCGACGCGACGCCAAGGGCTGCGAAGACCAATAAACGCACAATTTGAAACGAGGAAGGCATGTGAGCGTGTCTCATGAAGATTTGTTAACTCGCTGAGCCCAGCGTACTATGAATCCACCACCGGGTGAATCCATTCCCAAGCATCGTCAAGGTTTGTGACGGCGCTCCTGGAACATAAGGTACGGAATCTGCGTACAATCTCGACAGAGGTGCTTATGCGCGCGTTCGCTGCTTCTTTAGGCGTTTTGGTTCTCTCCGCGGCGACTGCCGCTGCCGCCGTCGATCCGGCGTTGCTGGCGCTTGTGATGCCGGAAGCGCGCATCGTAACGGGCATCCAGGTTGACCAAAGTAAGTCGTCTCGCTTCGGGCAATTTGTCTTGTCGCAGATTACCGACAATGAGGATCTGAAGAAATTCGTCTCTGATTCCGGATTCGACCCGCGCCGCGATCTACGCGAAATCGTGGTCGCGACCACAGGTCTCGACGCCCACGGCGCGCTGGTCATCGGACGCGGCGTGTTTCCCAAAGACCGCATCCTGCAGGTCGCCAAATCGAACGGCGGCGTCGCCTCGCTCTATCGCGGCTTTGATCTCGTCTCTGCGACCGACGCCAGTTCGCTCGCGACGCTCGCCTTCCTCGATTCGAACACCGCTTTAGTGGGCGACGCCGCCACCGTCAAGGCGGCAATCGACCGCAAAATGTCAGGCTCCGCGGGTCTCAGCGCGCAATTGTCCGCGAAGGCGCAGGAGACCGGAGCGCAAAACGATGCCTGGTTCGTGACGCTCGCGCCGCTTTCTGAATTCCTCGGCGGCAAGATGGGCGACGCCCAACTCGGTGGAGCAATGCAAGGCAATCTCCTCGAAAAGGTGAAGCAGGCGTCCGGCGGTGTGAAGTTCGGCGGAGCCGACGTCGGAGTCGGATTCGAAGCAGTCACGCCGACCGACAAAGACGCCTCCGCGCTCGCCGACGTGCTGCGCTTCCTCGCCAGCATGATGCAATCGAACCAGAACAGCAACGATCCGAAGACGGCGAAAGCCGCTTCACTTGCTGAAAAGATGAAGCTGTCAACGACGGCCAATGTCATGAAGCTGAGCCTGTCGATCCCGGAAGCCGATCTGGAGCGCATGTTCCTGCCGAGACCGAAACCCAAGGCCAACTAATTTCCCCTTCAATCGCGTAGCATCCCAGGGCCGGGCAACACCCGCCCGCGGCGATTCAAACCGTTCTGAAACCCACCTACTTCGAGGCGCGACCGTACGGTCGCGCTCCCTTCGACTCCGCCCTACCTAACTGACCGCCCACGCCA
>JBDTTK010000685.1:0-2932 GCA_039930685.1 Bryobacteraceae bacterium
AAAGCCGAACGTAGAGATCCGTGAATCCGACCCAAAAAAGACTGAGCCACGCGAACCAGTTGTCGCGGTCGTCGACGTTGGCCATGGCGGCGGCGACTCCGCCTTCGGCCATGACGGTGTGCGCCTTGCCGAGCAGCGACTTGGTGATCACGCCGACCTTGACTCCCATGGAGCAGGCTTCGACGGCTGCGCTCAGGCCCGCGCCTCCGGCGCCGATCACGAGGACGTCGTGCTCGAAAGTCTGATATTCGGCCATCTAGAAAATCCTCAAATCAGTCCAGATGCCCATCGAGCAAAGCCGAACGTAGAGATCCGTGAATCCGACCCAAAAAAGACTGAGCCACGCGAAGAGCATATGCCGTTTGTTCAGTGACGAAACGCAGTCGTAACAGGAGGCGCGCGCCGGCGTCTGCGAAAGCGTGTCCCGGCGTCCGCCGATCAGGTGCCGGAGGGAGTGGCATCCAAGCGTGTAGCTGCCAAGCAATATCGGATTGATGAGAAGAACGAGTGTGCCTACTCCGAATCCGAAGGCTCCGTTGAACCACATGGCCTTCCAGGCGTCATGCGCGAGCAGCACGATGAAGATCAGCGCGATGTAGAGGAAGTAGCGGTGGACGTTCTGCAGAATCAGCGGGAACGACTTCTCGCCGATGTAGCTCTTGCGCGGCTCGCCGACGGTGCAGCCCGGAGGGTCATGCCAGAAGGCCTTGTAATAGGCGCCGCGGTAGTAATAGCAGGTGAAGCGGAATCCGCCCGGCGCCCACAGAATCAGCAGGGCGGGGGAGAAGGGCATGAGGGCGGGCCACCAGGAGGGCTGCGGTCCGAACCAGGCGTGGGGGGAGTCGCCGAAGAGTTCCGGCGAGTAGAACGGCGAAAGATATGGCCCAAAGTGGTAGTGGCCGTTCTGGAACGCCGCCCAGGTGGAGTAGACGATGAAGGTCGAAAACCCGAGGAAAGTCAGTAGCTGCGGGATCCACCAGGAGTCTTTCCTGGCGGTTTGGCCAAATCCGCCATTCCGCAACGGAACATCGATCGAGGACATTCGTGGCTCCAAATCCGATGAGGGATAGAACGCATAGAATAGCATTCCCGGCGCAGTCCTTCCCGCCGGGAAGAGCCTTTAGCCGATGCCTGCCGCACTGGGGCGATCCAGGGAAGCTAGTAATCGACTTCCTTGTAGGCCCGGCCCAAAAGACCAGCCGGAAGCGCGTAGTTCTCGCCATTCCACTTGAAATGGATGGTGCCCTTTTCCTCGAACATATCGTCGACGATGGCGCCCGCGGGCACGGGATGGTCCCGCGTGTCCTTCGGTTGTCCGGTCGCGTCCAACTTCTTCGCTTTTACAGATTTCGAAAGCTGGTGTTTCGCCATAAGGGTAGCCCTTATGGTATACCGCAAGAACACTCGTTATGAAGACGTTCCGGAAAGAATTATGGTTCGAGATCCCGGGCCGCCGGGGATTCGTGAATATCACGCCGGACGTCAACGCCTGCCTCAGCGAAAGCGGAGTGCGCGAAGGTCTCGTCCTTGTCAATGCAATGCACATCACTGCGTCGGTCTTCATTAACGACGACGAAAGTGGGCTCCATCACGACTATGAGAAGTGGCTCGAGGCGCTCGCGCCGCATGAGCCTACCTCCCAGTACCGGCACAATCGAACCGGCGAGGACAACGCCGACGCGCACATGAAGCGCCAGATCATGGGCCGGGAAGTGGTTGTGGCGATTACGAAAGGCAAACTCGATTTCGGTCCGTGGGAGCAGATTTTCTACGGCGAGTTCGACGGGGGGCGCAAGAAGCGCGCTCTCGTAAAGATTATCGGGGAGTAGACAGGCCCTTACTGATCGCTCGGCGCTGGAACCTTTGCGCGGCTTTCGAGTTGCGCCTCGATCTTCCGCAGCGCGTCGGCAAGATCCTTTGGCCCCCTGATGTTGATGACCTTGCCGCCGGCGGCGCGTGTCAATTCCTCGCCCGTGTCGCGGAACGGAAACATCGTCGGGAACAGGTCGTGACGCAAATAGAAGACAGGCGGCGACAGGGTGGATTTCTCGAGCCGCCCGGCGCTGATCTTGCCCGTGTTCCAGGAATTTGGGCCCATGATCACAATGGCGTCAGGCGGCTTGGCCGAAGCCAATTCGCGATTCACGAGTTGGACCATCAGGTCGGCCTTGCCCTTGGGATTCTTCAATGTGCTCCAGTCGACCGTCGCCTGCTCAACCTGTTCGAGCGACCGTGAAAGTTCCCTGAAACTGCGGCGGTCCAGCCGGTCGGCATGGAACAGCTCCCGCTGCTTTTGCAGGCTGAAGGCGGTGATCGAAGCGGCGGCGAAAGGGGTTCCTTCGAGGAGGGACGCCAGGGAGCTCATCAGCATCGAGACATCGAAGCCCGACAGCACCGACTTGCGGGGATATTGGGGAGCCGCATGCAGCAGTACGGCGATACGATAGGGCTTGTCGCCTCCATCCCGGATTCCGGCAAGCCGGTTGAGGCGCAGGCTCGCGATCTCGTTGGCGCCGAGAAACTCCGTGAAGCCTTCGTCTTTCGGATGATGATCAATTCTCCACGAGGTCCTGCACGACCTTCCTAGGGAGTCCTGAAGAATCCAATCGATATCGTAGCTTCCGGGTCCGAGGAAAAAGCCGCCATCGAAGACGCCTTCGAACTTCGATTTGGGCGTAAGTGCTTGCGGCGGCAGCCGGCCGAGGTGAGTTACCTGGAGAAAGTAAGTGGGCTTCGCGTTTTCTTCGTCCGGCTTCACGCGGAAGCCGATGTAGAGCATTTCGTTCTTCGAGCCTAATTGGCGCAGCGGAATCGTCACCCGGTATCCCGCCTGGTAGCGAAAAGAGAAATTGAGCGCCGGCTTCACTTTTGTGATTTCGCATCGAAGCGCGCCGGCGTTTTTCGATTTGCCGGCCTGGTCCGCTTCGAAGAT
>JBDTTK010000686.1:0-2927 GCA_039930685.1 Bryobacteraceae bacterium
GCGTCTTCGATTTCCGGCGCCAACAGCGATCCGTGCTGAAATCCGATCTCGCCCGGCCTGCCTTCGAGGTGCACAAAGATCCAGCCGTTCTCCGCAGGCTTGCGGAACGAACGCGAGGCCTTGTCGGCCACGCGGCTCCCGGCCGAAGCCGAAAACGCAGCCACGAGGAGTACGGCAAGTGCCCGGAGGGTCCGTTTGCGCATGGTCCCTATTATGATGCAGAGAATGTTTCTGATGCAGGAGGCCATCTTTGGGCGTCTAAATAGATATGGAGACGCTGATGTTGTTCTCGATGCTGGCGTTTGCGGACCCGTCCACGGTGGCGAAGGCATTAGCACCGGGTGACCCTCTTCCGGTTTTGAGCGGGCAGTTCCTCACCGGCAAGAAGGCCGAGTTGCCCGCCGCCGCCGGCGGAAAAGTCGCGCTGCTCGCCATCGGATTCAGCTATGACTCGCGGTTCGCCGTCGAAGCGTGGTCGAACCGTTTTCGCAAGGACTTCGCGCGTTCGCCCAAGGCCACGTTCTTCGAGATTCCGATGATCAGCGGGATGGCGCGCATGGCGAAGTGGTTCATCGATTCCGGAATGCGCCGCGGAACGCCAAAGGAACTGCGGGAAAACGTCATCACGGTCTACGGTGGCGTGGATCCCTGGAAACAGCGGCTGGGGTTTGAGAACGACAAAGACGCGCACCTCATCGTAATCGATGCCAACGGTGTGGTCCGATGGGTGCACAACGAACGGGGTGACCTCGGCGAAGCCAAGTACGCCGAGATGAAGGCGATTGTCGAGGAACTGCTGAGCGTTACGAAAAAGTAACGCCGTCGTAGATTTCGGAGAGCGCCAGGGAGCAATGCAGCGAGGGGATGTCGAGGATGGCGTCCGGGCGCGAATGCGTTCTTGCAATCCAGTGTTTGCCGGATCGTGAGTAGTGCTCGACGCGAAGGCGGTCCTGTGAGACGAGTAGAATCTCACGAACGCTGGAGATGCCCTGATATTCCGCGAGCTTGATTTCGCGGTCATACTTGGCGGCGGATTTGGAGAGAACTTCCACGATGAGCGCTGGGTTTAGAAGGGTATCGCGATGCTTGTCTAGGAACTTGGCCTCGCCGCAAACGGCGCTTACGTCGGGATAGTAGTAGCTTCCCTCCGGCGCGATCGCGATCCGTTGATCGCTCGCAAACGTCCGGCAACCTGCGCGGCGAAGCGGAGCTCGGAGTTCTGCAATCAAATTAGCGGTAATGATGTTGTGCTCCGGAGAAGCCCCGGCCATCCCGTACATCTGGCCATCCAGATACTCGCTCTTGATCTCCGCGGCCCGCTCGACCAACAGGTATTCTTGAGGCGTGAACCGGCGGAGAGGTTTGCTTGCCAGCGCGGCGACCATTACTTAACAGAGTACCATCGGAGGGAAAGCAAGCCCGTCAATGATGCGCAAGCAGCATAACTTGATGATTACAAGATGGAATCGTTAGGCGCTCCTTGGTCGCTCACTGAATCGTTCAAGCGCGCCTGACTAGGACCCCGTTTGACACTTCTGCTTTCCTTCGCTAGACTTAATGGTTGCGAATATCGAACGGAGATCGTCTGTCCGCATGAAGACCGTTGTACCCTCAAAAACCGAAATTGAACGCCAGTGGCATGTGATCGACGCCGAAGGCATTGTCCTCGGCCGATTGGCTAGCAAGGCCGCCATGCTACTCATGGGCAAACACAAGCCCACCTACACTCCTTATATCGACACGGGCGACCATGTCGTGGTGGTTAACGCGGCCAAAATCCGCCTGACCGGCCGGAAGGAGGACCAGAAGATGTATCGCTGGCACTCCGGATATCCCGGCGGTTTGCGCGAAGTCGGAGCGGCGAAAATGCGCCAGACCCGGCCCGCCAAAATGATTGAAGAGGCGATCAAGGGCATGCTGCCGAAGAACAAGCTCGGCAAGCAGATGTACCGGAAGCTCAACGTCTATGCGGAAGGTCAACACCCGCACCAGGCGCAGAAGCCGACCGCCCTGGCCGTCTAAACCCGGCCCTTACGGGCTTAAACAGAATTCTTGAACGAGGATACAAGCAAGTGGCGTTAGTTCAGTACCTTGGAACCGGCCGGCGGAAGACCTCCGTAGCGCGCATTTTTCTGCGCTCGGGTAAAGGCGACATCACCGTCAACGGGCGGACGTTTGACAATTATTTCGCGAACGAAACGGCGCGGATCCTGGTGCGGCAGCCCCTGCTTGCGACCGAGACGGCGGACAAGTTCGACATATTGATCCTGGCCAATGGCGGCGGCGTCACCGGTCAGGCCGGTGCGGCGCGACTTGGAATCGCCCGCGCGCTGCTCGAGTTCAACACCGAACTCCGCGGCAAGCTGAAGGGATTGGGACTCCTGACGCGCGACGCGCGCCAGCACGAGCGCAAGAAGTACGGCCAAAAGGGCGCTCGCAAGCGGTTCCAGTTCTCGAAGCGATAATTTTCTTAGGCAGTGTGCGAACCCGGATGGGATACGGGTTCGCGCCGCTCGGTTTTTCCTGGGCAAGGCCCATCCGCAATTGCGCGGATGCAAGCAGACGCCCTTCGTTCCGCTGGATCGCAAATCCCGCTTTGGACCGCGATCCGGTTTCTTCAGCCACAAGCCCGGCGAGTCGTGTGTGACGAGCACGCCAGCCTGGATACAAGGAGGCACTTTTGCCGTCGATTAGCATGAAAGAATTGCTCGAAGCTGGCGTTCACTTCGGGCACCAGACCAAGCGCTGGAATCCGAAAATGAAAGAGTACATTTTCGGCGAACGCAACGGCATTTACATCATTGACCTTCAGAAGACTCTGAAGATGTTCAAAGACGCCGCACGTTTTGTCGGCGAAATGGCCGCACAGGGTAAGAACGTTCTCTTCGTGGGCACCAAGCGCCAGGCGCAGGAAGCCATTGCCGAAG
>JBDTTK010000687.1:0-2923 GCA_039930685.1 Bryobacteraceae bacterium
GGACAAGCCGCTGCCGTGAGCGTCCATTAGAAGCAGCTTCGGTTTTAGGGGTGCCGCGGACAGTTACGCGCGGGCCGGGATAGAGACTCTCTCTTTTGATAGAACGCACCTTCCGGGCATTCAAATACCACGACTTTCGAGTCATGTGGTTGGGTGCCTGTACGTCCAGCGTCGGCACGGCGATGCAGCAGCTCGCGCAGAGCTGGCTGGTGTACACATTGTCCGGATCTCCGTTCTACCTGGGCCTTGACGTCTTCCTCGGCCAAGTGCCGATCTTCCTGCTCTCGCTCATCGGAGGCGTCTACGCGGACCGCCGCGATCGGCGCACGATGCTGCTGATCTCCCAATACGTGCAGATGAGTTGCGCGTTCCTGCTGGCGCTGCTGTTCTTCACGAACGTCGTACACGTCTGGCATATTCTCTGCCTTTCGTTCGTCGTCGGAATCGCGCAGGCTTTTGGCGGTCCGGCGTACTCGGCGTTGATTCCCACCCTGGTGGATCCCGAGGATCTGCCGAACGCTATCGCGATGAACTCCATCCAGTTCAATCTGGCCCGTATCATCGGACCGGTGCTTGGCGGCTTGGCGCTCAACAAGCTCGGAGCCGTGTGGTGCTTCGGACTGAACGGGATGTCGTTCGTGGCGGTGATCTTCTCGCTGTACACCATCAAGGTGAAGTTCATCCCCGCAAGAACATCGGAAAGCGTCCTCACGAGCATGAAGCAGGGCATCTCCTTCATTCGGGCCAAACCCGGAATGGATGGTCTGATCGTCCTCGCGTTCGTGATGACCGTCCTCGCGCTGCCTCTGCTCACGTTCCTGCCCGTATTTGCCAAGGAAGTGCTGCATGGCAATGAGCAGACGTTCACGATCTTGCTCATCCTCTCCGGAGCCGGATCGATTACTGGAGCGCTGCTGGTCGCCGCGTTGCAAGGCACCAAGTATCAGGGCCGGCGGGCGTTGATGCTGCTGATCGCGCTCGGTGTGCTGATCTCCGGTTTCGCGCTGTCGGGCTCGCTGCCGCTGAGCGCGACGTTTCTCTTCCTTTGCGGTGGAGTCATGATGGGCGTCTTCGCACTGGTCAGTTCACTGGTCCAGGCCATCACGGCGGACAGCATGCGCGGACGCGTCATGAGCGTCTACAATATGGCCTTCCGCGGCGGAATGCCCATCGGCAGCCTCCTGCTCGGCGCTCTGATCCCGATCTTTACCGCGCCCTACGTTCTCGCGAGCACCGGCATACTCCTCGCGATCGTCGGTACGTACTTCCTGTTCGTCCACCGCAAGATCGCGGAACTCTAGCGCCGCTCCGCTCCGCCTAGTGGCCCGCTAACCGTAAGCCCGAGCGAAAAGCCGGTTCCCAAGCCCGGCCAGCCGCATCTCAGTTCCGTCATGCTTCGATTCCACTAGCATGTTGTCGACGTCTTTACCGACCGCGTCTTCGGCGGAAACCAGCTCGCCGTCTTCCCCGACGGACGAGGTATCCGCCCCGAGATGATGCAGCGGATCGCGCGCGAACTGAACCTTGCCGAAACCACATTTGTCCTGCCGCCCGAGCGGCCCGATACAGACTTCCGTGTCCGGATCTTCACTCCGGCAAAGGAGATGCCCATGGCCGGTCATCCGACCGTCGGCACCGCCTTCGTGCTCCGTAAGGAAGGGCTGATAAAGGGGTCGAGCGTCGTGTTCGGCGAAGGAGTCGGACCGATTCCGGTGACGCTTGCGCCAGGCCACATCGAGATGCAGCAGAATCGTCCCGAGTTTGGGGCCCAGTTGGACGCCGCGCCGGTGGCCGAGGCTCTGTCGCTCGATGCGTCTGAAATTACAGATACGGGCCTGCCGGTTGAAGTCGTGTCCTGCGGCGTCCCCTTCGCGTTTGTGCCTCTGCGCGATCTCAATGCCATCCGGCGGATCAAACTGCGGATGGACCTTTGGGAGACGGCGCTAGGCGGGCACGGAGAAGTCTTCGTGTTTACGACCGAGGTCGAGAACGCCGGGTCGACCGTGCACTCGCGGATGTTCGCCCCGGAGTTCGGAATCACCGAAGATCCGGCAACTGGAGGCGCCTCCGGTCCCTTGGGCTGCTACCTCGTGAAGCACGGCGTGGTCCGCGCCGAGCCGCGTGCCGACATCGTGAGCGAGCAGGGAATCGAGATGGGGCGTCCCAGCTTCATCCGCATCGCGATCGAGCAGACCGGCGGCGAGATCGTGAAGGTCCTGGTGGGCGGCGACTGCCGCTACGTCGGCGCGGGCTACTTCGAATTGGATTACCCGTAACTCCGCGGGGCGGCATCTCCTCGCGCGATACTGGACTCCAGTGCCGACCCGGATCCCGCGCCTTCAGGGACTCTCCCCGAGAGAAGCCGCGATCGAAGCCCAGGTTCTCGCTCGCGTGGAAGCGAACCCGGACGACTACCTCGCCGCTTACGAGAAGCGGTTCGGCAACGAACTAAACGCCGACAACGCCGCCGAACTGTTTCCGGAATATGCGTATTCGACGCACACGCGCACATGGAACCGCGAGGCGGTCCACGCGGCGGCACGGTGGATCATCTTCGAGCTCTTCCGTCGTAAGGTCGAAAGTGCGGCTGAAGACGGCCTGCGTTGGGTCATTTTTACGTCGGGCGGAACAGGCTCCGGCAAGAGCACACGAGCCGCGGAATGGCACGGTCAGCCGGGCGCGCTCATCTATGACAGCACCTTCGCGCATCAGGAAGGGGCCGTGAAGCAGATTGAAATGGCTCTCGCGGCCGGGCTCGGTGTTCTGGTCTATTACACCTACCGCGATCCCGGTGAGGCCTTCGCAGGAGTCCTCGAACGAGCTATGGGGACCGGGCGCGGAAGGACCGTACGCCTGATGACGCACGCGGAGAGTCACAGGCTTTCGGCGTTGACCATACGTCAACTCGCCGCTCGCTACACAG
>JBDTTK010000688.1:0-2921 GCA_039930685.1 Bryobacteraceae bacterium
CGGACCGCATGCGGTCGACGCGCGTCAACGACATCTACCTGCCGGAATCCAAGATTCCCGCGAATGTCGAAGTTTTTTCGGAGATCGAACCGGCGGCTCGGGGCGCGAACGTCGTTCTCGGCGTCATGCCGTCGCATCACGCGCGCCGGATCTATGGTTCAATTCGCAACGAGTGTCAGCCCGGGATGACGTTCGTGAGCGCGACCAAGGGCCTTGAGCACGGAACACTCGAACGTATATCCGAAGTTATCGCGGAAGAAACCGGATCGGCCCGTATCGCGGTGTTGAGCGGTCCGACGTTCGCCAAAGAGGTCGCGCGGGGGGAACCTGCCGCGGTGGTGATTGCGTCGCGCGATCTGGAGGTCGCGAGTGAGGTGCAGGCACAATTCTCCGGACCCACGTTTCGCCTCTACACGAACGGCGATCCGATCGGCGTCGAGGTGGGCGCCGCGCTCAAGAATGTCATCGCGATCGGCGCCGGAGTCTGCCGGGGACTTGGCCTAGGCAACAATTCCGTCGCGGCGCTTATCACGCGAGGGCTTGCCGAGATTTCGCGGCTTGCTGTGGCGATGGGCGGTCAGCCGAAGACGCTGGCGGGCCTCGCCGGCCTCGGCGATCTGGTGCTGACTTGTACGGGAGATCTTAGCCGGAACCGAACGGTCGGAATGGAACTCGGGAAGGGCCGCAAGATCGAGGACATCGTGGGCGGCATGCGGATGGTGGCGGAAGGCGTCCAGACCACGGCGGTCGCCATGGAATTGGCTCGCCGCCACGGTGTGGATATGCCGATCACGGCGCAAATGGATCTGGTCATCAATCATGGCAAGGATCCGCGCGAGGCGCTTCGTGACCTGATGGATCGCAGCTTGAAGGGCGAATAAAGGGCGGCCGCGGCAGCAGGTAAGTGCAAATCCTGTCTGGACAGCCCCTGAATCACGCCTTACACTGAGGCTGCGTAAACCCTGCCGGGGCGATTCCCGCTCTAGAGTAGGGCATCGTACGTGGTCAGCAAATTTCTAAGCGACGTTGGGGCAGTTTTGACGCAACCTTCTCCAGATCATCGGGTTAAAACAGGTATGGATGCGGTTGCGGTGATCGAGCACGACGCCGAGCTGATGTTGCGGGTCCGCGATGGAAGCGACACGGCGTTCGCCCTTCTTTTGGAGCGGCATCGGACGCCGGTGGTTCATTTTCTGCACCGGATGTTGCAGAATCATGCGGTGTCGGAAGAACTCGCACAAGAAGTGTTCCTCAGGGTGTACCGATCGCGGGCGACCTATGAACCGACTGCGAAATTCACGACATGGCTGTTCCGGATTGCGACCCATCTCGCTCTGAACTGGATTCGCGACGGCAAGAAAGAAAAGGGTCAGGAAAGCCTGGACCAGTCGGTGAGCGAAGGGATGGAACGGCAGGTTCCGGACCGGACGCTGACGGTCGAACAGGCGCTCCTGCGGGAATCGCGAATGGCGGAGATTCGCGGCGCCATCGAATCGCTGCCGGAGAAGCAGCGGGCGGCGGTGCTCATGCACAAGTACCAGGAAATGGAGTATTCGCAGATTGCGAAGGCTCTTGGATGTTCGGAGTCAGCCGTCAAGTCGCTGTTGTTCCGCGCGTATGAATCGCTGCGGGCGCGGCTGGCGCATATGGCGGATGGACGTTGAAGGAATTCTAATGAACTGCCCCCTGCAGAACAATTCGATGGCGGATCTGCTGATCGACTATTGTGCCGGTACGCTGGATGAGGTGAAGACGGCGCAGGTCGAGGCGCACGTAGGCGACTGTGCCGAATGCCGCAAGGTAGTGGACGCGCAGCGCTCCGCGTGGACTTTGCTGGATGAATGGACTGCGCCCGCGGTTTCGACCAATTTCGACGAACGCCTCTACCGCCGGATCGAGGCGGAGCAGAGTCGAAGCTGGTGGAGCCGGACGTGGCAGGCGATACGGAATCCCGGGTTCTCCGGGCTGCAGCATTCCTGGAAACCGGCGATCCCTTTGGCGGCCGTGACGGTGGTCGTGGCGGCTGGATTCCTGCTGCGTGGGCCGTCTGCCTCGCCGGATGTGAAGGCGGTACAACCCGCTGCGGAAGCGGTCAGCTCGTCGGCGCAAAGCGTGGATGTCGATAAGCTGGATAGACTGCTTGAGGATCTCGATATGTTGACGCCGATTCGGACGTCGACCGGCGGGTGACCGGGTCGGATGTGAAGAGCGTTCGCCCCGTCCGCGATTGCGCGAAATTGCCATGAAGTTTGGATATGCCAGCCTGGTTCTGACAACGGCGCTTGTTGCGTTCGGAAGCGAGGCGTGGGCGCAGGCTCGCGTAGCTGGTCCGGCGAATCGTCAACAGCAGAAGAAAAACCTCAGGAGACAGCAAGAGGCGAGGCGGCAGCAGGCGCGGCAGGATCTCGAGATTCAACGCTTCGAGAGAATGACGCCGGAGCAGCGCCGCCGGGCGCTCGCCAAACTCCCCCCCGAACGCAGGGCACGCCTCCAGCAGCGGTTTAGCAGGCTGCAGCAGTTGAAACCCGCTGAGCGGCGGCAACTCCGCCAGCGGTATGAAATCTTCCAGTCCTTGCCCGACGATCGCAAACGCGCCGTCCGTCAGGAACTGCGTGGTCTGCGAACGTTGACTCCGGAGGAGCGCCAGAAGAGACTGGACAGCCCGGAGATCCAGCGGCGCTTCAGCGACGAAGAGCGTCAACTGCTCGAAGAAGTTTCGGGTCCGGGCGGTCCGCCGAACTTCTAGGTACTTCTCGGTCTGCGCGCGGCTTCGCCGCGCCGCTCACCGTGAGGTGTGGATGATCCGCCGTCTTGCGAATCCGGTTACGCGCTGACCCAAGCCTGTTTCTTTGAACTTTCGAGTACCTTCTCCAGCAGGTGCATTCCCCAGGCGCCGTCCGCGAAGGTCGGGTACTCCACGG
>JBDTTK010000689.1:0-2921 GCA_039930685.1 Bryobacteraceae bacterium
ATCCGCGAGCGTTGCAGACGGGTGAAATTCAGCAGAGTAGTCTGGGCCGGCCTCGTCAAAAATCTTCTTGAGTTCCCCAGGCCGCAGGGGACCCAGGGAATCTCCAGACCTGGCGTAATAGGCTCCGTCGGCATGGATGGGCACCCCAACCGGATGAGGCGGGACATCGAACACGAGAACCCGGCCAAGAGGATGTAGGAGCTCTGCCCAACCGATCCGCAGATGGAGCTTTTCCGCAAGCTGCGAAACAGTCTGACCTGGCTCGGGATATGCGGATGAGCCGACGACAGTGCGGGGGCGCTTATCGGTGACGCCGAGAATCATCGTGCCGCCGCCCTCGTTAGCGAGCGCGGAGCAATACCTCACGAGCTTCTCGACGTCGTACTTGGTCTTAGCCTCTTTGAATTCGAGGGTCTCGCTTTCGGGTTCGCAGAGCCAGCGATCTAAATCATGAAGGGTGTGCCCCACGAATTCATTTCCTTTATTTGAAAACTCCACCGTAGCAAACTCGGGGCAAACATCGAAATATGCGCGGTTCGGCAGATACTTAGGAGGGTTAAGTCAACAGTATCAAGGCACCCCATCGGGGAGACACGAAAACCGTGACAGGCTGCCGTTCGTTGAGGTCCCTTCGACACGATCATGAATTCGATGAGGCGACGATTGTCGCCGGCTACTTCTTGACGCCCGCTGTTGCCGGAGCGTCCTTCACGCAGCGGAAGCCGATGTCGGTGGAGGAAAAGCGCTCCGGAATCGGAGCGTATTCATACGCAATGGCGGCTGCGATCGGGTTATTGTACGACCCGCCGCGGACCTGGAACCAGCGCTCGTTGGCTCCGGGCGGAGGCTGCAGGAGCTTCGCGAAATGTTCCACGGCGACGGAACTGGGCGTGACAGGAGTATCGACCAGTTCGAAGACGTTGCCCGCCATGTTGCAGGCTCCGTAAGGGCTCAGCGAATTCGGGAAGGAAGTGCCGACGGGCAGCAGTTGATGCTTCATCGTCGTGTTATCGCTTACGTTGGCGTTTGCCGCCTTCGGCTCCGCGCCCCAGGGATAGTTATTGCCCTTGGCTCCGCGAGCCGCTTTTTCCCATTCGGACGCGGTCGGGAGCCGCTTTCCCGCCCATTTCGCAAAGGCCCGCGCGTCGCCGATCGTGACGTTGACCACGGGCAGATCGGACGCGGCCGACGGCGGAGTGCGACCGGTAGCCTTGCAGAATTCGGAGTAGATCGCGTTCGACACCTCGGTGCGGTCGACGTAGTACGCGGGCAACTCGGTCGGTTTGTTTTCGACGCCCAGAGGGAACGATCCGGCGGCGACCAGCATCATCGTGCCGGTAGCATCGCTAAGGGTCGCGGCCAATTCCGCCGGCTTCTTTGAATCCTCAACCGCCGGCTTCGAACTCGGCCAGAAGAAATACGCGCCTCCGGCCGCCGCGCCGAGCGCTAGAATCACTCCGACCAGGATGGGCAGCCACTTTGTTCCGTTTGGCGCCGGCGCCGGCATTTGCGCCACGGCTAGCGCGGGCTGCGGCGGCATAGTGTTCATCGGACGCGTCTGCGATGCCGCCTGGCTGTGCGATAACTGCTGGATTTCCTGCGCCACTTCGGCGAACGATCCGAAGCGGTCTTCGGGCTTTTTCGCGGTGCACTTAAGAACCAGGCCGCGTATCGCCGGCGGAACGCCCGCGCGTTCGAGCGGCACCTCGTCGAGCGGCGCGTTCAGGATTTGAAAGAAGAGGCTTTCGATCGTGTCGCTCTCATACGGTCTGGCTCCGGTGAGCAGTTCGTAAACCAGAACGCCAAACGAGTAAATGTCGACCGAGGTCGTGATGTTCTTGCCGAGGACTTGTTCCGGCGCCATGTAGTAGGGCGTTCCCATGGACATGCCGGTTCGCGTGAGAGACAGGTCTTTGGTCTTGGCAATGCCAAAGTCCATCAGCTTGACCTTGCCGTTCTGGTCGACGTGGACGTTCTCGGGCTTGATATCCCGGTGGATGATGCCTTGCTCGTGGATGAAGCCGAGCGCACGCGCGACGCCAAGAGCAAGCGTCATGCGGTCGTCGATGGATCCGCACTTGCCGTCGCGGATCCGGCCGCGCAGGTCTTCGCCGCGCAGGAACTCCATCACCATGTACGGACGGCCCTGCTCCTCGCCGTAGTCGTAGACGGCGACGATGTTCTCGTGCTGCATGTTGCCGGCGAGACGCGCCTCATGCAGGAATCGCGTTTTGGTTTGGGCGTCGGCCGCGCCGGCCGGAGTGAGGATCTTGACGACGACAATGCGTCCGATGACGGTGTCGCGGGCGCGATACACCTCGGACATGCCTCCGCCAAGGAAGTCGAGGAGTTCGTATTTTCCGATCCGCGCGGGCAATTGCATCAGGCGATGGGGCCCGGCGGAATCCGGGCGGAGTGACTAGATGACTTTCGCGAAACTCAGGACAAGATATACCACGATGATCAGGAGCAGCGTCAGGCCTCCCGCCAGCGCGATGAGCCCTCCCTGCGTCTGCAAGGCGCCGGGAAGCATTTTGACGAAGCCCGGCATGCCCTCGAGATCCGCCGAAGGACGCGGACGGTTCGCTGGAGGCTGCGGCCTGTGCTGCGGTTGAGGCTGCTGCTGCTGGGCGTACGTCGGACCGGTCGGCTGCGATTGCCTGGTCTGTCCGGTTTGCCCGAGTTCCGGCCGCACGGTTGGCGGACGCTGTTGCGTCGGCGACATCCGCTGCGGATCGAGCAGCGCTTCCAATTCAGTGGCCACGATTCCCAGACCTTGAGGCCGTTGCGCGGGCTGCTTCGCCGTACACCGCGAGATGAGATCAAACAACTGCGGCGGCGCTCCGGCGGCGCGCAGCGGATCGAGGTTCAACGGCTCGTACAGAATCTGGTTGAAGATCCGCTCGACGGTGTCGCCGCTG
>JBDTTK010000690.1:0-2918 GCA_039930685.1 Bryobacteraceae bacterium
TGTTGGGCCTTGACTCCTAAGCCTTGGGCGGGGTGGCGCGCTGGATCGTACGAGCTTCCTTCATGATGTGGCCGTAGCCTTCCTTATCGAATGGCGGGCACCCGGTGGGGAATTGGCCGAGCGGATGATTTTTCTGGCGCATCAGGTAAGTACAGTACGTGAGCGTCTTGCAAACGCGCCGTTCTTCGAGCGTCCCGTGTTCCAGGATCGCGCGTGCGAAGTCCGGGTAGGCGAGGGCTCCGCGGCCGTAGCCGAAGAATCGAATGGCGCCGGACGCGAGATTGTGCGCGGCAGCGTTTGCGGCGTATGCCTGCAACCAGCTATATCCGGTGCCGACCATTGGGAGATCGGGGAAGGATCGCTGCAGGGCTCCGGCGATGCGGAAGTGCCGGTCGACGCCTAACAGTGGATGCTCGGGCTGCTCGTAATTGCCGTCGTCGGGCGATTCGAACGGACGCCCGATGTGGGGATTGTAATAGGGGCAGGCGAGCGAAACATTGAGGAACTGCAGGCCGGCGTCGCGAAAAAACCCGATAGCGCGTAGGACGTCGGCGATGTCTTCTTGCAGCGGGTCGGTGGGGTCGACGCCGAATCCGTGCCGATAGGGCGTGGTGTAAGGAATCGGCTCGCCGATCGAGGTTTCGGGATTCTTGCGGTACGGGACGCTATCGAAGCAACCGAGGCGCATGCCTAGCAGGACGTCGCTACCGAACTCCGCGCGCAATTTCCGAAGAACGTTCGAGGCGAAGCGAGAGCGGTTCTCGATCGAGCCGCGGTAGCGGCTTTGGGGGGTTCCCTGGGCGGCGAGAAGCGACTCATCGCGCGCGCCCATCAATTCGGCGAGCAGGTAGCCGTGGGTCACCTTCACGTCGAACGCGCGGAAACCCACTTTATGGGCGAGCTTCGCGGTGGCGACGTAATCGTCTTCAAGCCGTTCCAGTTCACCGTCGCTAATGACGGGCTGATCCGACGGGGTTTTCGTCGTCGCGTCGATGTTGGGGTTGTGATACGCGATGACGCGATTCGGGAAGCTGTAGCGCCCGGAGTGCGTCAGTTGCATCGGAATGAGAAGGTCGTCGTCGCGGGTCCACTCTTCGCGATGGGCGCGCCGCGTGGCGTCGAGGAGCCGCGCGAATTCCGACTGGGTTTTCGAATGCAACCAAAGCTGGCGCGAATTGGCCCGGCCGTCCTCGCGGACCGCCGTTGCCTCGAACCAGATGAGCTTGGCTCCCCCACGCCCGAAGCGCTCATAGCGGCGCCAGGTGAGCTCGTCGGGCGCTCCGTCGAGCCTTCCGTCGCAGCCTTCCATCGGATGGATCGCCATCGAATTTCCGACGCGAAATCCGGCAACGTCGACGGGTTGAGAGAGAACGCGTGTGACGGCGGCCGGATCGGAATCGAACTGAACCTGCGACGCTCCGATGGATCCTGCGTCGTGCGAAAGATCCTCGAGCGATTTGTACTTGAAGTGCTTCATTCGGGCAGAGGCTGTCCTTTTGTCTCAGGCGCGAACGGCAGGGCCGCAAGACCGACAAAGAAGACCAGGCACATCGTGACGCCGGCGTAGCGCATCGGCTCGGCGAATCCGCTATACACGCGGCTGGTAAGAAGGCCCAGCGCCAGCGGACCGAGCGCTGCGACGAAGCGTCCGACGTTGTAGCAGAACGAGGTCCCGGTGGAGCGCAGGCGCGTCGGGAAGAGTTCCGGAAGGTAGATCGCGTAGCCGCCAAATAGGGCCAACTGGCAGAAGCCCATGATCGGAATCATCCAGAAGATGTCGCTAAAATCCTTGAGGAACCAGAAGGTGAACGCGGTCGCGACCATGGCGGCGACAAACGAGACTGCGAACGCTTTCTTGCGTCCGGTGAACTGGGTCAGATAGGTGAAGGCATAGACGCCCCAGAATCCGCCGAAGTTCTGGAGGAGCGACGTGATTCCGGTCCAGACCGTTTTCTTGCCGGCGATCACGCTTTCGGACAGGCCCTGCGCGCGGAAAGTCTTATCCAGAACTCCGGAGAAGAGATCGAAGCTAAAAAAGCCGATGCCCCAGAGGCCGACGACTCCGGCAAAGGCGAGTAGCATTCCAACAATGGAGTTGCGCCTCCAGCGGGGGTCCGAGAAGAGTTCGTTGATGGAGCCAAGCTGCTTCTTCGCGTCGTGGGCTTCCTGCCACTGCGCGGGCTCTTTCAGCTTGCGGAAGATGAGCAGGCAGAGCAGCGCGGGAAGTGCTCCGACGACGAACATGAGCCGCCAGGCGCTGGGGATCGCACCAGCTTGTTCCAGCTGGCCGAGTCCGATGCCGATGAGCGCGGCCAGCATATTGCCCACGGCGGAAAGAGCCTGAAGGAATCCGAGGGCGAACGGCCGGGCCTTCTCCGGCATGACTTCAGCGACCAGGGCGACGCCGACGGCGAACTGGCCGCCTACACCAAGTCCGGTGAGGAACCGGTAGAGCGAGAAATCCCAAACTCCCGTCGAGAATACGCTGAGGCCAGTGAACAGCGAATAGAAGAGGATCGTGAGGATCATCGTCTTCGCGCGACCGATGCGGTCGCCGAGGATGCCGAAGATGACTCCGCCGGAGGCCCAGCCGATCATGAAAATCATGGTGGCGTAGCCGGCGTATTCGGCGACTTGGCCCGCGGTCGCGGGGTCCCCGGCGCGGGTGTGCAGTAATTCGATGATGGCAGGCTTCCGTGCCAGGTTGAAAAGCTGCTGGTCCATCGTGTCGAAGAGCCAGCCAAGCGACGCGACCATCAGTACGAACCAGTGGTAGCGGTTTAGGTGCTTGTACCAGGCGATGCCACCCAGGTCGGTGGCTGGCCGCGGAGTGTCGAAGTTCATGAACTCTGTATTCTACTCCCTTCGCTTTACGCTGCTATCGTTACCACA
Organism: Bryobacteraceae bacterium; assembly: GCA_039930685.1. Classification (GTDB taxonomy): domain Bacteria; phylum Acidobacteriota; class Terriglobia; order Bryobacterales; family Bryobacteraceae; genus JBBQWZ01. The sequence goes on from JBDTTK010000690.1 coordinate 2,893, forward strand.
GTTTTGAGGCGCGCTAGAGGGTTCGG
>JBDTTK010000691.1:0-2916 GCA_039930685.1 Bryobacteraceae bacterium
ATCGCTCCATTGTCGCTGCGGGTACTCCCAATATCTGGAACATGCATTACTACCGCGACATGAGTGCGCTCAAAGATGGCGACCTGGTGCTGATGGATTACGCGCCGGAGTATCACTACTACACGAGCGACATCACGCGCATGTGGCCCGTAAACGGGAAATTCTCCGCGTCGCAGCGCGAACTTCTCGGATTCGTTCTCGAATATCGCAACGCGGTAATCAAGTGCATCCGGCCCGGCGTCACGACGGCCGAGATCCTGGCGCAAGCGAAGCAGGCGATGGAGCCGGTGTTCGCCAGAACGAAATTCTCGAAGCCGAGCTACGAAGCGGCCGCCCGCCTGCTGGTTGAAAAGGGCGGCGGCGTCCTTTCGCATCCGGTCGGCCTGACCGTTCACGACGACGGCAACTACGCGTCTGGACCGTTGAAGGCCGGCCAAGTCTTCTCGATCGATCCGCAGTTGCGCGTCCCCGGCGAAAAGCTCTACATCCGCTACGAAGACGTTGTGGTCGTCACCGAGACCGGAGTCGAAAACTTCACGGATTTCCTCGCGAGCGAACTGGACGACCTCGAAAGGCTGACCGGAACGGGTGGAGTGATTCAGAAAATTCCGCCCGTGCCCGCGAGCGCGATGAGGCCGAAGCGCTGAGAGTTGCGTAGGCTGAACGGGATTGGGGGCAAAATCCCGCCGCCTGAAGCGAGCCCGTACCGCTCGCGTACCGCGTAATGGACGACGCGCGAGAGCGGCCGTTCGCGTCCCACAATGCGAACAGCCGCGTCGTTCATCCGGCTGCGGTTATTCGGCTGCGGTAATGTGCGTGCGGCGGTTCTTCTGCCAGCATTCTTCGGTCGATGTCGTACACACCGGACGCTCCTCGCCGAAGCTGATGACGGTCAACTGCCCTACCGGGATGCCCAACGTCTGGAGGAATTCTTTTGTGGCCGCGGCCCGGCGGTCGCCAAGTCCCAGATTGTATTCTGACGATCCGCGCTCGTCGGCGTAACCCTCGATGCGGAGTTTTTGCGCCGGATAACGGGAAAGAATTTCCTTGATCACATCGACGTCGCCATGCAATGCCGTCATTGCGTCTTCGCGGATGGTGGCCTTGTTATAGTCGAAGAGCGCATCGTCGAGTTTCGCCAGCCGTTGCGTGAGCGTCATTCGATCTTCATCGGTCATCTTCGTGCCGCGGGCCGGACTGGTCGTCGACTTCGCGGCCGCCGCCGTCGACCCGGCTGCGCGATTCGCGGTCATTTTTGGCGCGGGAGTCGACGCCGAGCTGCTTGGCGTCACAGGGACCGATTTCGCCGCGACGGGCGTGGCTTTGTGACACGCCACCGTCGACCCCAACGCCAACACGGAAAGCACGATCAATATCTGGTTCTTCATAAATGTTTTCCTATCTGAATTGCTGACCGGAACTGCGGCCCGGCCATTAGCCTGGCGCCGGTGATCTATTACCATAAGACGACAAATCGCGGCTGATCGCCATCCCCCCGACTGACTAGAAGCTCAGGCATTGCACTCTACGGCAATGCCTTTCTGCAGGTAGGCTTATCGGACCGACCGGATTCTCGGCGTTCGCGTACGCCCGGTCGGAGGGTGCGGCTGTACTCGCGGTTGAACTGGCTCGCGCTCTCGTAGCCGACTTCGAAAGGGGCGCTGGCGGCCTCGACGCCGTCCACAGCGCAACAGCGAGCAGCCAAGCGCATATCTGTCCGTCAGTTCGCTGTGGGGCGTTGCGCGAGTCGGTCAACCACAAAGAGCCGGGCCACCGCTTGCTCGGCCGGAACCAGTTTTAGTCCGAGTTGTTGTTGCAGCGCGTCGAACAGCGTTGGCCCAGAAGGGTCGGACGCGCCGGACGGCGCGCCGCCTCCGCCATCGTGGCCGCCATGCCCGTATCCTCCAGTGGAGCCGCCATCGGAGTGATTGTCGGCGCGCGATGAGGTCGCTCCCGACCAGCGCAACGCAATTTCGTACTTGCCGGTGAGCCCGGTTTCGTCATCCACCGGGACACCGGTTTGATCCGAGAGCACCCGAGCCAGGTCTGCGACCGATTGGTCAGCAGCGCGGTAAACGCCGGAGCTGCCGAAAACCATCGCGCCGCTGTGGCTATGCGATTGGCCTTGGCCCGCGCGATGCGGATCGGCGGAAGGCGCGGGCCCCGAGTCGGTCGACTCCTTGAGTTTCGATCCACCCTTGGCGATGACGAGACGATAGCCCTTCATCTTCTTTTCCTGGAAATGCCAGACCAGGCCGAACCGGTCCTTGAGGAGGTTTTGCAGCATCGCCGAGAAGTCCTCCTTGGAAGCGCCCGCGGGGATCGCCGCCTGCACTTCGTAGGTCGTATCGGCGAGCGAGGTTCTGCCCGGAAATTGATACGGCTGCAGTTGGAACGCCTTTGCGATCAGAGTTGCCAGCGTGCATTTGGAGCAACGGAACATCCCCGGATCCGGTGTGCCAGGCCCTCCGGAGACCGCATCGGACGCAAAGTGAAATCCAGCCTGCGGAGGATTAGTCCGGATGGAGGCAGCCTCGAATTCGGCCTTGCCCGACGTCTGTCCATGCGCTGTAAACACGAGAGCGCCCGCCAACAAGATAGTCTTGAAAATCGATCTCACGACACGAAGTATACCGTCGAACCTGCTCCTTTGAAACTGAAGTTTCCTGCTTGTTACGGCGAGAAATTCCGAGTAACCTACGGGCATGGCTTCCGGATCACAAAAGATCGAGCATTGCGGCCCGAAAAAGGGCAAGGGAGCCTTTTGGGGACGCAAAGCGGAAGCCAAGGCCAAATCCAACCGAATCCGCCGTCAATCCGGAAAACGGCAGATTCGTGATGAATCGGCCGACCCCGCGCAAGATCAGCGCTAACGCACGGCTCAATCTGTCGCCGGAGTCAGTACCGTGTCCTCGG
>JBDTTK010000692.1:0-2911 GCA_039930685.1 Bryobacteraceae bacterium
GAGCGCAACCGCGACCGAGATAGAGCCGGGTCCGACGGTGAGCGGGAAAGTTAAAGGGTAAAAGGCGCGGCTGGCCAACTGCGCTTCGGAGTTGGATGGCGTCGCCCCGGCGCGGTCCGGCTCCGCGGTGTTGTCGCTATTGAGCAGTTTCCACCCGCTGGCCATCACCAATAGGCCGCCTCCGAGGCGGACCGCCATCAGCGAGATTCCGAAGAACGCCAGCACATAGGATCCGATAAACATCGCCACGACGAGGAGGATGAGCGCATTCATTCCCACTCGGGTGGCCATGCGTTTCCGCTGGCTTTGGTCGAGCCCTGTGGTCATTGAAAGGAAGATGGGCGCGGCGCCCGGCGGGTTGATGATTGGCAGCAGCGCGGCGACAACAAGAAAGGCCGTACGTAGGAAAGTCGCCAGGTCGTTGGTCATTGGGTCCGTGTGGACTTACAAAATGAAAATGCGCCACGGCGCCCGAATCCTGAAGGAATCCGAGAACTGCGGCGCATTGAAAATCGCGAACACGCGGCCCTGGCCGCGAGACGTTATTTCGCCTTCTTCTGCTTCTGCTGACCGACGCGGGTCTTGAACTGGCGCTGCTGCGCTTCGAGGTGCGCTTTCCAGTCAAATCGTTTGGAGGCGTCCTGCAGGTAGGCATCGACGTCAATGTTCTTAGGAAGAACGGCCATCAGAGTGGCAGTTTGCGAGCCATCCGGGCTCGAAATACGATAGCGCTTCACGTTCGGAATCGACATAACTCCTTTGAGAATACCATGATCCATTTCAAGTTTGCGAGTGGGCGGTGGCAATTGCGTCGTTTGGTCGGTGCATCGCCTTTATAATGAGCCAGTTGGCTCGGGCAGCGTTACGCATTCTGTCTTTCCTGGCAGTGGCGGAGCGATCCGCCGTAGAATAGAGCCTTGACGTCCGGAAAATCCATCGCGTCTTCACTCGCGGCAGTCGGCAGCGTACTCGCGGCATCGAGTTGTTGCCTGCCTCTCGGGACCTTGTGGCTCGCGGCCGGAGCGGCCGGCGCCGGAGCGTTCCTCGACCAGTACCGGCCGTGGTTAATGGCGGCCTCTCTCCTATTGGTCGGCTACGGATTTTTTGAAGCGCGCCGCGCCGCGCGGTGCGGCCGAAATCAGGGTTGGCTGAGCCGCGGGCTGCTTTGGTTTTCTCTTCTATTCGTGGGCGTTTCCCTGCTATTTCCGCAGCTTTTTGCAACTCTGTTGGCGGGCTAGTATGACCAGGCGCAATTCCAGTTTGATCGGCGCTGCCGCGATCGCGGTCGGCGTGGTTGTCGCGTGGTACTGGCTCGGGGCGCAGAAAACGCCACCCGGTCAGCCTCAGTTGACGATGTTGAATGCCGGCCGCCTGGCGGGTTTGGCGGACCAGTTTAATGCGGCGTCCGACAAGACGAGAATCCTGGTCCTCCTGTCGCCTACTTGAACCACTTGCCTGCAGGGGGCCTCTGCAGTCGAGGATGTTTTGCGAAAGTTCCCGGATCAGCAACTGGCGGTGTTCGTTGTCTGGGAGCGGGTGCTTTCGAGTGATTGGTCGGCGCCGATTAGCGCGGTTCTAGGAAGGATTCCGGATTTGAGAGTGGCACAGTTCTGGGATCCCGAGCGTGCGTTGTCTCATCAGATGGGCGAGTCCAAGGATCGTAAGTCCATCGTATGGGATTGGGTCGGCGTGTACCGCCCGGGTCAGAAATGGAACGGTGTCCTCCCGGAGGCGGCCTATACGGGCCGGCCGGTGGTTCAGGTTGCCGCGGCTTTCGAGGATGCGCTTCGAAAAGAGCTTACATCCGGTAACCTCGCACACTGACGGCCTCGTCTGGACTGTAAGCATTGAGTACTCGGTCCCGGAACCCCTTCGAAGTGCGGCGCGCAGCAGATTCCGACCTTCTGATATCGACTTGCGACTACGGCTCACCAGACCGGTCCGCTGCGCGGCAATCCTGCTGCTGACGATGCTGCCTGGGTTGGCGCAGAACGCGTCGCTGGTCGGGACGGTTCGCGACGGACAATATGCGTTGGTTCCATCCGCCTCGGTCAAGCTGATCAATCAGTTAACCGGCGTGTCGTTGGCGACGTATACCGGAGAGTCCGGGGCGTACGCGTTTCCGCTTGTCCATCCCGGCACTTATGCCCTTCGGATCGAGCGCTTCGGGTTCAAAACCTATGAACAGCGCAAGATCGCGCTGACGGTCGATCAGCGGGCCAGGGTCGACATTCTGCTCGCGATCGGCGATACCTCTACGTTTCTGAGTGTGGAGGAAAACGCGGGTCGCGTTCAAATCGAGACGGCGAGTCTCGGGGAGGTCATCGAGACGAAAAACGTGCTCGAATTGCCTTTGAATGGGCGTTATTTTCTCGATCTGGTGCGCCTCACGCCGGGCACGACCGTCCAGTCGACCAATAACCGGGTGGCCAACAACGCGGCGGCGAACATCGGACCTACGGGAATCAATGCGTCCGGCGCGAGAGAGGACTCGACCAACTACCTATTCGACGGAATCAACCTGTCCGATATGGCGCAGAACCAGATTTCGTTCCAGCCAAACATCGACATGATTCAGGAGTTCAAGGTGCAGATCGACGCGTTTTCGGCGGAGTATGGCCGTAACGCAGGCATGATCGTCAACGCTGTTTCGCGATCGGGCCTGAATGACTTTCACGGTACAGGTTTCGAGTTCATTCGCAACGATGCGCTCGATGCGAGGAACTACTTCGACCGATCAACGAGTCCGGTCCGGCCCTTCAAGCGGAACATTTTCGGTTACTCGTTCGGAGGCGCGCTGATTCGGAACAAGACATTTTTCTTCACGAGTTATGAAGGACGCCAGGGGCGCGAGTCCTCTTCGATCCGTACGCTTGTTCCGTCGGCGGCCCAGCGGGCGTCGGTGACAGAT
>JBDTTK010000693.1:0-2905 GCA_039930685.1 Bryobacteraceae bacterium
CGATCTCGGGACTGAGTCCTTCGATGACGACGCGCCGCCTGCCTGACTTCTCAGCGAGCTCCGGCATGGACCTCCTCTCTCTCTCTGCTGGCGGCTTGGGAATGGCCGTTGTTCGGCCCTGAGGCCGGTTTCCGGCGTTTGATATCAAGTGTACGGATCGGGAAGGGGATCTCGATTCCTTCCTGGCGGAAGCGAGTGAAAATCTGCTTCCTCAATTCGTGCTGCGCGAGGTACTGATCGGTGTAGGCCTCCACCTGGCAGATCAACGTGAAGTCCAGGGAGGAGTCGCCGAATCCGGGAATGAACCGGACGAACGGCGCTGGCTCCTTCAGCAGCCCGGCGATTTTACCGGAGGCTGCCGCGGACGACGCCACGTCCAACAGAACGTTCTCGACGTGCTGCGGATCGCAGTCATAGCTGACGCCGACCGGGATCAGCACGGACATTCGCTTTTCGGGCAAATAGAAGTTAGTAACGATGCTTTGCGCCAGCTTGTTGTTCGGAATGACGATCAGATTATTGGGCAGCGCGCGCAAGGTCGTGCTTCGCCATCCGATGTCGGTCACAAATCCATCTTCGCCTGATTCCAGTTTGACGAAGTCGCCGACGCGCACCTGGCGCGCCATGCTCACGTAGAACCCGGCAAAGAAGTTCGTCAAGGTGTCCTGCAGGGCCAAGGCAACGGCGAGGCCGCCAACGCCGAGCGCGGTCAGGATTGGCGTCACGGAAATCCCAAAGGCATTCAATAAAATGAGCAGTCCGATCATGCCGATCAGGATGCTGACCAGCCGCTCGATCAGCGTGCCGACCGGAAGGGCTCCCTCTAGCCGGTCTCCATAGGTGCGGATCAGCTTCGCCGCCAGCCGGGCGAACACGAGTGTGGCCGAGATAATCCACAAGCCAGCCAGGATTCGGCCGGTCCACATCGTTGCGCCACGAGGCAAGTCCGAGAAACGCGTCGCGAGGGTGATCGCAAGGATAAGAACCCAAAGCAGAAAGGGTCCGCGCAAAGATTCCACCACTACGTCGTCCAGCTTCCATTTGCTCGCGGCGGTCCAGCGGGCGAGCCGGGAGAACAGGACCCGGCGGATGATCCAGCCGGCGAGCATTGTTACACAAAAAATGGCAACCGGAATGACCAAGGCCAACCAATGCAGCGAGATGTATTCGACGAGTCGTTGCCAAGTCATACTACTAGTATAGGTTAAACAACGTTAATCTAGCTACCCGTAGCCTGAGAATCTGACCAAATGCGCAATCGAAGAAGCGCGATCCAGCTTTCTTTACAGTTTCTTACGGAGTCTCCTCTTCAGAATCTAGTGAACACTGTTAAGCTGGAGCCTGGTCAGTCTCTGCCTGCCCTTGTTGTCTCCTGGAGAAGCTCTATGAAATTTGTTGCGATCAGCACCTTTGTCTGTGTCGCCGGGGTCGCGTTCGCGGCTAACACCGGCGGCAATGCGCCGACCTTTTCGAAGGATGTCGCGCCCGTCCTCTACAAGCGTTGCGTCGAATGCCATCGCGCCGGCGAAGCCGGTCCGATGTCGCTGGTTACGTACAAAGAATCCCGTCCCTGGGCGAAGTCGATCAAGCAGGCCGTGGCGAGCCGCACCATGCCGCCTTGGCATGCCGATCCCGCGATCGATCATTTTTCGAACGATCGCCGCTTGTCGGACGACGAAGTCTCGACCATCGTGAAGTGGGTGGACGGCGGAGCGCCGGAAGGCAATCCGAAGGACATGCCGAAGCTGCCCGCGTTGGTGGCCGGCTGGCAAATGGGCAAGCCGGACCTGATCGTCGACACCGGCAAGGACTTTCCGATCCCGGCGGAAGGCGTCATCGCCTATCAGTACTTCAAGATTGACCCCGGCTTCAAGGAAGACACCTGGATCCAGGCCGCTGAAGTCCGTCCGGAACAGCGCTCACAAGTTCACCACATCCTGGTCTTCGTCCAGGAAGGTGGCAAGCGCGTGACCCGCGCGGGCGAGCAGTTCAGCGACATGCTGATCGGCTATGCGCCGGGCGTTCCGACCATCACCTGGGACAACGATACGGCGTTCCTCGTGAAGGCCGGTTCGACGTTGCTGCTGCAGGTTCACTACACGGCGAACGGCAAGGCCGCGACCGACAAGTCGGTGGTCGGGTTCCGTATTCGCAAGGACACCCCGAAGTACCGCGCGTTCTCCGGTTCGGCGACGCAGTTCCGCCTGGCGATTCCGCCCAACGATCCGAACTACATGACGAAGGCGACGCACGTGTTCAAGGAAGACGTGACGCTGCTCGACTTTACCCCGCACATGCACCTCCGCGGCAAGGCGTTCAAATACGTGATGACGTACCCGGATGGCCGCGTCGAAGAGATGCTGAGCGTTCCGCACTACGACTTCAACTGGCAGCTCAGCTACATCCTCGCCGAGCCCCGCAAGGTTCCCGCCGGAACGAAGATCGAAGCGACGGCATGGTACGACAACTCGGCGAACAACAAGTACAATCCGGATCCTTCGAAGGAAGTCCGCTGGGGCGACCAGACGTTCCAGGAAATGATGATCGGCTTCTTCAACTACAAGGTCCCGGTGGATCGTCCGGATCCGGTGCCGGCCAATCAGCCTGCTCGCCGCCCCGGCGCCGAATAGTTCAGAAAGCACGTTCGAGAAACTAGCGACGCCCGCGGAGCAATCCGCGGGCGTTTTGTTTTGGTCCCTTCGACGCTGCTCGGAACCGACCATTTCGCACCGCGACAAGCGCGATGGTAACGTAGGGCCGAGCACGCCCGCCCCGCGAACCTGTGCTGTCACGCCGCGCCCCCAGCCCCCCGATTCTCGGGCACGCCCATGAGCGATCACGCCGCTCGCAAAAAAAATATCCCACACCGAATCAACGATCTACTCTACCAATGAACCGTAAACCC
>JBDTTK010000694.1:0-2889 GCA_039930685.1 Bryobacteraceae bacterium
CGTTAGGGGCACCGACCGAAGGACGAGCCCGTGGAGTGTCATTTTGCGGCAGCCCGTTGAGAATTCGGCCGCACTCAATGTTGGAGAATACAAGCATCTCGCGATCTCTTCGAATCAATAGAACTCTGGACGATCAATAAAGAACACTAAATGGGCGATGGCTAACAGGAAGAGGGTGTTGTTCGAATTCGGATCTTTCGGTCTTGACCTCGCCGAACGTCGGCTCACCCGCGAGAGCGAACCGGTTTCGATGCCGCCCAGAGTCTTCGACCTGCTCTGCCTCCTCGTCGAAAATCACGGGCACCTCATGGAGAAGGAGGAACTGCTCCTTCTGCTGTGGCCGGACAGTTTCGTCGAAGAATCAAACCTAAGCGTGAATGTATCGGCGCTCCGCAGAGCCTTGGGTGATCGAGGTGACCAGCTTATCGAAACCGTGCCGAAGCGCGGATATAGATTCAACGGCCATGTTCGAGAAATTGAAATCGCTCTGGCTACGGCTGACCAGGAAATCTCCAAGCCACCGGAACCTGAAACGACTGGACCTCCGCGCAAAGCAACCGCGACGGCTGCCGCGCCCGGACTGCGGTTCTGGTTGGCGTGGATCGCTGGTCTCGCTGCCATCGCCGTGCTCGGGGGAGGGTTCTGGTGGCTCAGGCACGCGTATCCCGAACTGAATGCGATTCGTTCGCTCGCGGTATTGCCATTCACTCCTCTGATCGAGGACGAGGCCCAGAAGTACCTCGGACTCGGTATCTCCGATGCCATCTCGATCAAGCTCTCAAGCGTGGACCGGCTCAACGTCCGGCCGACCAGTTCCGTTCTTCGATATGCAAATTCGCCAACAGACCCGGTGGCGGCGGGCAGGGAACTCCAAGTCGACGCTGTTGTTGAAGGACGCGTTCAACAACTGGACAAGAGGATACGCGTCAACGTGCAGGTGGTTCGCGTTTCGGATGGCAAGCAGCTGTGGGCGGAAAGCTTCGACGATTTCTTCACGAACATTTTCGCCGTTCAGGACGCCATTTCCGAGCGCGCCGCGAGTTCTCTCGCATTGCGCCTGACGGAGGCCGAACAGAAGCGCATCAATCACCGAAGTACTGAGAACACCGAAGCGTATCGGCTGTACCTGCAAGGACAATATCTTGCGACCAAGCGACTAAATGACGCGACCCTCGGCGCAATCGACTATTTCCAGCGCGCTGCCGCTGCCGATCCGGAGTATCCCCAGCCGTACGCGGCTCTAGCGAACTCCTATCTGATTCGTGCCGGCGAGGGTTGGGACTCCCAACTCCGCGATCAGGCAAGGACGGCCGCATTGAAGGCCATCAGCATCGACGCTACCCTCGCGGAATCGCACATTGCTCTCGGTAACGTGCTGATGCGAGCGGAATGGGACTGGAAAGGCGCGGACCGTGAATTTCGCAAAGCGATCGCCTTGAGCCCCCGTTCTGGAGCGGCGCACTCGGCGCTGGCGACGCTCCTTACGGTGCGGGCCAAACATGCGGAAGCAATCCAAGAAATGGAGACAGCGTCTTCGATCGAGCCGAATTCCGTCGTGGTCCGCGCCGACTTGGAGTGGACGCTGCACTTCGCCCGCCGGTTCGAGGACGCGCGTCGCGAGTCGCAGCGCGCGGTCGAACTGGATGCCTGGGCATACGGCGCACGCCGCCAGTTGGAGAAGGCGCTCCTCGAACTAAGGCGGTTCGATGAGGCCATTCAAGAAGCCGCACGGGCTGCCGAAATCAACGGCGGACGCCGGCGCCGGGTTCTTGCGGAACTGGCAACCGCGGAAGCGCGTGCCGGACGGATCGCGGATGCCCGAAAACAGCTTGGCGACCTAGAGGAGGGAAGCTGGACGGAGCCGGTGCCATCCTATGAAATGGCCGTTCTCTACTGTCGTTGGGTGAACGCGACAAGGCCCTCAGAGCCATGGAAGACGCCTTCGATCGCCGAATCTCGCGGGTCATCTGGGCGGACTCCGATCCCGAACTCGATTCGATCGACGGCGATCCGCGATTCCGCAAGCTGATTGATCGCCTCGGGTTGCCTCATTAACCGCGCCATTTTCATCCCGGCCAGAATGGACGCTACCGGAGTCATCAGCCTGGCCGCAGCTGCGCGATTCTTATCGGCGCGTAGGCCGGACACAACGACGACAACATACTCTCCGGCGGCCGAAGCAGAGGCTTCCAGATGGGGCGAGTGAAACTCCTGTGCCGAAGTCGCCGCGAAGTTCCCCATCCCCGACCGCCCGGCTACGATGAGCGATAGCAAATCCTCGCCGCGCCGCAGGATGAAATGCGTCAAGCGCAGACCGCCAAACACACAACGATGGGCAGCCACGAGATGGAACCCATCGGGAGCGTTCCGCGCGACCGTCGCTGGAACCGCCCGCATTTTGGGATCGATGTGCTTACGGAGGACCTCAGGGTCGGCAGCATGAAGCGGCGCTCCGCGGCCGATCGCGCACTCCACGTGATCGCCGATGGCTATGCGTGTGGCGTTCGGCGCACTTGCAAGGAGACGGGTTAGCTCCTCGGATTGCGATTCGCCATTCGTCCAAAGTACGAAGACCGCAATCATGATCGCGGATCCGCCAGCCGCTGCCGCGGCGGCTCGGCCGAATGCGACTCGCCTTTTCAGCCTACCGCCGCGCAGCGACCGGCTGACTTTCAAATGGAGCCACGGATCTACGGGTTGCCGGCGCACGACCTTTTGCAGCCGTTCCCGCCAGCGGCGCAGCTCGGGTTCTGTCTGCAAACGGATGTTGCCTCTTCGAGTCTTAAAGGACGCGGAGAGACGTGATTATTCCCCGGCTGGCTCAGCGCAACAGATTGCGCTCGAAGAAGTCCACTTGCATCTGCTGCATCTGGCGCGTCGCCGGTCCGG
>JBDTTK010000695.1:0-2871 GCA_039930685.1 Bryobacteraceae bacterium
ATCCCGCCGCCTGTTCCCAGGATTGACCGGCCCGCGGAAGCGTACCGAATCCTGCTTGCGTTCTTTCGGGACGCAGGCTTTGCCACGGACTCGATATGCGAGCGGCTTGGCATCAGCGCCCTTCACGAAATCGAAGCTTCGACCGTCGGAAAGCAGCCATACGGCGAGGTTCTAACTGCCGCGGACGCACTAACTGTCCTATTTGTCGAGGGCCGGTCTCTTTCTCCAGCGGAAACTGCGGTCCTTTCGGCCGGGGGCGTCGCCCAGATGGCAGACTTCGGCTTGATCGCGGAATCCGCCGATGGAATCTGGACGGCGCGCGTCGCCCTGACACCGGTTGAGAATCTCTACGTCGCGACCGACCGATTCAATGAACCAGACGGCACTGCGTTCAACGGCTGGGACGACCTGGTCTATCCGTGTATTTTCAGAACGACGCGTTTATTTCTCGAACAGATTCCACGCAGTCCCTGTGAGGATGTCCTCGATCTTTGCTCCGGGTGCGGAGTCGGAGCGCTTCTAAGTTCCGCGGCGAACAGAACCTGGGCCGCGGATATCACGGACCGGGCACGCGACTTTGCCCGATTCAATGCCCTGCTCAACGGGATTGAGAACATGAACACTTTGACCGGCGATATGTATGAGCCTTCCGCCGACGCCCACTACGATCGCATCGTGGCGCATCCGCCGTATCAGCCGGTTGTGAAGCACTCCATGATCTTCAACAGCGGCGGCTTACACGGGGAAGAACTCACCAGCCGGATCATCGAAGGGGCGCCCGCGCATTTACGCCCTGGGGGCCGCCTGTACTGTCTCTGTCAGGTGATGGACCGCGACGTTTCCGCCGAACACCGAATCCGGGAGTGGCTGGGCACCGGGTCGGAAGAGTGCGATCTGGTCTTCATCGTGCACAAATCATTCGAAATTCAGCGCTACACTGCGCTTTCGGTTTTACGCTCCGGACTCGTCGAATCCGATTGGCTTGAGTGGATGCGCCAGCTCACCAAGTGGAAGGTAAAGGAAATGAACTACGGAATGGTGGTCGTGCAAAAGCGGGAGAGCCGGAGGCCCGTGTTCACTGTTCGACGCGAGAACGGGAGTCCATCGACATTCGACGATCTCCAGCGGCTCCTTGACTGGGAGACGCACGCGGCACGACCTGGCTTTGAAGACTACGTGATGCAAAAGCGATTCCGCACCCGTAAATCGAGCCGGTTGCAGATTGTCCATGGTTTCGAATCCGCGGCTTGGGAAATCCAGGATTTCCGGATTCTCAACGATTCCCCCTGGGATGCGACGATCGCGGCGGACCAGCCGACCGCGCATCTCATGAGTCTACTGACCGGCGAACGGAACGGCGCGGCTTGCCTTCGGGAGTTCCGCCAGGCGGTGGATGCCTCGCCCGCGGAGTTTGCTCAGCGGATTCGGGTCCTCGTCTCCGGCGGCTTTGTGGAACAGGTCTGAGCGCTACCTTCCATTGAAAACGGCTTGCCGCCGCTCGCGAAAGCTTTGGACGCCTTCGCGAAGATCGTCGCTGGCAAGGATCGCGGGCATGTCATCGCGAACGTGTTCGGCGGCCGCCACTTCGCCTTCCGTCACGCTTTGCCAAGCGGAGCGCAAAGTAGCGCGCACGCCGAGCGGCGCCTGCTGCGCAATCCGCTCCGCGATCCTGGAAGCGGCTTCCAACTGCGCGCCCGGTTGAGTGACCTCTTGAACCAGCCCCATTCGCAAGGCTGCTTCCGCGCCAAATTCGTCACCCGTCAGCAGGTAACGCATGGCGTTGCCCCATCCGGCCTCACGAACTAGCCGGAAGGTCGCGCCGCCCAGTGGGTAGAGTCCACGGGCCACCTCAATTTGTGCAAAGCGGACATCAGAAGCCGCAATCCGAACGTCGGCGGCGAGAAGCATCTCAATTCCGATCGTCAAGGTGATTCCGTGCACAGCGATCACGAGGGGCTTCGAGAGCCGGTTTCGCAAGCCAAACGGATCTATCTCGCCGTCGCCCAGGGCAAACGGATCGCCGGACTGATCGAACCGCTCCGAAAACTGAGGGAGGTCTATGCCTCCCGTGAAATGGCTCCCATGGGCAAAGATCACACAGCACCGCTGGCTGTCCGTCCGATCGTATTCTCCGAGCGCCGCGGCGAGTTCGTGAAACAGCGACGGGTCAAACGCGTTTCGCTTTGCGACACGGTTCAGCCCGATGTACAAGACATGCGTACGGGTCTCAATCGTCAGATTGCTCATCAGCAGCAGTATAGGAGAATCGCCGGACGGGAGGCGAGCGCCCTGGCAGCGTGTCGCGTACCCTAGAATTCATGCTCGGAATTGACGGACGGGTTCTTCGCGCCGCGTGGACGATCCTGTTGTTCGCCATCCTCGTGGCCTCCGTGTACTTGGCTGCGCGAACAATCGTCGTTTTCGTACTCGCGCTTCTGTTTGCTTACCTGCTCACTCCGATCGTCGATCTCGCCCAAAAGCATGCGCCGAAGAACTGGTCGCGCACCGTGGTCCTGGGAATCGTTTACGTCTTGTTTGTCGGCGCTTTGGTCGGCGCGCTGATCGCAATCGGTTCCAAGATCGGAGAAGAAGCCAGTCTATTGGCTTCGCGCCTGCCGGAACGCATGAAGACCGAAGATCCTCTCGCCGGCCTGCCGATTCCGGCATTTCTTGATCCATGGAGACCACGGATCCTCGAATTCCTTCGAAACCAACTCGCGGGTCTGGATGAGGCCGTGTTGCCGATGCTCAGCGCCGCGGGCACCAAGATTGTCGCCGGTCTGGGAAGCCTTCTCACGGTCGTACTGATCCCCATACTGAGCTTTTTCTTCCTAAAAGACGGCCGTGCTATTCGCGACGCGTTGGTGGAAG
>JBDTTK010000696.1:0-2866 GCA_039930685.1 Bryobacteraceae bacterium
AGGGCCGGTGCAGTAAACACGCCATCCGCGCCCGACGACAGACGTCGTTCGGCGCCCGTTGCCTTATTCTTAACGACCACCAGCGCATTGGCGATGACGGCCCCTGATTCGTCATACACCGTTCCGCTGACGGAACCCGTGGGCGCCTGCCCAAAGGCAATACTTCCAACCGCAAGGACAATGACCAGCAACCAACTCAGTTGCGTGATGTTCTTCATGGAACCCCCAAACCCAAAGTAGAGACAGTCCCGCCTCGCGACGGAAACTATGGGATTTTGGACCAGATCGGCGTGGCTGTCAAGCGCTTAGTCGTTTTCTTTCAACCGTTTACATACTTAACACCGTTTGTTGCGGGAACGCGGATAAGCATCGGCGAGCGTCCTTGCTCTGTTTATTGGGTTTCATCAGTAAAACCGTCCCAATGGCCGGTTTCTTTCCAGCCATCGTCTGGGCTTCTCCGAGGCGGGCTGAGATTCGACGCCTCGTTGTATAGCGCAACTGTATAGGAGGATTGGACTTTTCCGGCGCGCTCCCGCTCAGAGCTCCAGGCGAGTGCGAAGCGAGACCATTTATCGAAGTTAGCGGCCGGACAGTGGACCACTGCCTTCGGATTCGATTAGTAGAGGAGAAACTTCGTCCGCCGGACTCCGAAAGCTTCCGCTTCCTGATGGAGGCGGTCCGCCAGGGTCCGGGCATCCTCATTCGCCGCGAAGGCCTCGAGTAGCGCCTTGTTGGCGATGAGGTGCCGGTTGACCTTCCAGTCGATCTTGCCCGGATAGAGTTTACCGAGCGCATACGCCATTTCACAGCCGAGCCGGACAGAATCGAAGATTTCGCGATCGGTGAGGATGAACCGGACGCCTTCGATGGTTTTGCCGGCGAAGTTCGACGCGGTAGGGGTGAATCGCGTGGGGTAGACCCGGACGCCGGGGATCATCCTTTTATTTAGGAAGGCTGCCAACTCCCCGGCATGAATCCAATCCGCACCCACCTGCTCGAAGGGCGCGTCCGTGCCGCGTCCGACAGAGTAGTTGCGTGATGCTTCGAGCATGGCGATACCGGGGTAAAGAATCGCCGCATTCAGCGAACGCATGTTCGGGGATGGATCCACCCAGGTGAGGTCCGTCGAATCGAACCAGTCGCCGCGCTGCCAACCCTTCATCTTAATCACGTGGAGGTCTGCGTGCCAGTTACGCTCGGCGTTCGCCATCGTGGCAAGCTCACCGAACGTGAGGCCATGGCGGAGTGGCATCTCAAAGCAGCCGACGAAGCTCTCGAGATCGGAATCGAGCATAGGGCCCTCGATTTTGGCGCCGGTGATGGGGTTCGGCCGGTCGAGGATATAGAACGGCAGTTTCGCCTTTGAGGCGGCTTCGAGCGCGTAGAGCATCGTGCAGGAGTAGGTATAGAAGCGCGCGCCGACGTCCTGCATGTCGAACACGAGGGCGTCGAGGTCCTTGAGCATTTCGGGCGACGGACGCCGTTGGGCGGGCTTATACAGTGAGACGACCCGCACACCGGATTTGGCGTCGCGCGTATCGTCCACATTCTCGTGATCCTCCTTGCCGACGATTCCGTGCTCAGGCGAAAAAATGCGCTGGACTTCGAGGCCGGAAGCCACCATGAGATCGATGTTGCGCTGTCCTTCGCGGGAGAGCCCGGTGTGGTTGGTGATTAGGCCGATGCGCTTACCTTTGAGTGGCGCGAATTTTTCGGACGCGAGCACATCGAGTCCGGTGAGGACGTGGCCGTTTCGGGCGACTGTGCGTCGCGAGCCAGAGACCAGGTCGTTGTAGCCAACGAGGATGGAACCGGGCACTTCGATTCCGAGCGACGCCGCGACGATCGTGGCGACTTTCGCGCGCAGTGGTGTCAGATTCTTTCCGCGCTTGGGATGGACGTGGTTGGCCATCAATACGACATAGGTGTTCGAGCCGGGGTCGATCCAGATAGATGTTCCGGTGAAGCCAGTATGGCCGTAGGAGCCGATCGGAAACAGCTCGCCGCGATTGCCGGAATAGGTCGAGTCGATGTCCCAACCGAGGCCTCGGAGGATCGGCTGGTCGGGCGGCGTCTGCGGCTGCGTGAACTTGCGTACTGTCATTGGCGAGAAGACCTGCACGCCGTCGAGTTTGCCCAGGCCGAGCATCATTTGCGCGAAGCGGGCGAGGTCGCCGGCGGAGATAAAGAGCCCGGCGTTTCCGGTGACGCCGCCCATAAAGCGCGCCGTCTCGTCGTGCACAACTCCGCGGAATGGCTTTCCAGTGGCGGCGTCGATCTCGGTAGGCGCGATTCGCGCGAGGAGCGTCGCGGAAGGCTTCGAGCCTAGACGAAAGAACTGCGTGTCCTTCATGCCAAGGGGCTCGAACACATTCTCGTGGACAAAGACGTCGAGCATCTTGCCGGAGACGACGTGAACGATCTCGGCCAGCAGGACGAAGTTCGTGTCGGAGTAGATGAAGCGGGTTCCGGGTTCCGCGATCGGTTTGTCGCGGTACGCGCGCGCGAGGCCTTCCTCGTAGCCCGACCACTCGGGAACTTTGTCGAGCGTGGGCCGCAAGCCGGAGAAGTGCGTCATCAGATTCCGGATGGTGATGTCGCTCTTGCCTCCCTGAAACTTTGGCAGGTACTGCGTTACCTTGTCGTTTGTCCGGACCTTGCCCTGTTCGACGAGTTTTGCCATCGCCGACGTGGTAGCAATCACCTTGGTCAGCGACGCGGCGTCGAAGATGGTGTCGAGAGTCATGGCTTCGCGCGCCGGAACCAGGGCGCGGTTGCCGTAGGCTTTGCGGTGGACGATCTTGCCGTCGTGGCCGACGATCAAGACGGCGCCGGGCAGCAAGTTGTCGGAGATGGCTTTCTCGAT
>JBDTTK010000697.1:0-2857 GCA_039930685.1 Bryobacteraceae bacterium
CCGCAAGAATGTCGGCGGGCGTTTTCGGACGCGCCATCTCCGGCGTCACGTAATCGAGAGGGTAATAGTCCTCGTAGCCGGCGGTGTGGGAAAGCAATTGGCGGATGGTGATTTCGTTGGCGCGGGTGAGTCCGGGAAGGTACTTCGCGACCTTGTCGTCGAGCGAGACTCTGCCCTGCTCGACGAGCATCAGCATTGCCGTCGCGACGAACTGCTTACTGTTCGAGCCGATCTTGTAGCGCATCGCGGTGGTTGCAGGCGTCTTCGGATCGAGCCGGGCGTCGCCATACGCGTGGGCGTAGGCGAGTTTGTTGTCCTTGACGATCGCGATGGATGCGCTTGGCGTCTTGGTGGAGGCAAGCACCTCCTCGATGGCCTTGTCGATTGCGCGCTGCTGGTCCGGGGGGAGGGTTTGGGCGGTAACGCAGGCTGATGGGGCCAGGACGACAAGTGACAGTAGCCAAGTTCGCATGCGGATCATGGTAACAAGAGGGAGACGCATCCGGCGTCAGCCACAATCTTCCACATGAATATGTAGCATACTTTGGGTATGGAAAAAATCGCATCCAGCGTGCGCATTACGGAGGAAGCGAGCGTCATCCTCGCCAATCTTTCGGCGCAAATGGGTCAGCCAAAAGCCAAGATCATTGAGGAGGCCCTGAGACGACTTGAAGAACGAGTTTTTTGGGACGGTGTGCGTAAGGCGTTTGCTTCGCCGGAAACCGAGGAACTCCGCCGAGAGCGTGAGCTTTGGGATCAGACCGCAAACGATGGGCTACGAGGGGACAGCTGGTAGATGCTGCGCGGAGAAATATACTGGTGCAATCTCGAACCGGTGAAAGGGCACGAACAAGGATCGGTGAGGCCTGTGGTTGTCGTCTCCGCCGACGCCTACAATGAAACCAGATCGCCGATGGTGGCGATTGTTCCGCTTACTCGTGCTCGATCGAAAAATCCTCTTCATGTCGAGCTTGCAGCCGAGGACACCGGGCTTGACGGTCCGTCAACAGCACTGATCGATCACACCCGGTTCATCGACCGCACGCGCCTGCAGGGCAAGCCGCTTGGGCTAGCTTTGGCTCATTCTTTAGCGCGGATCGAGCGTAATCTCAGCCGTGCCTTTGGCCTGGTGCCATCTTCATAGGCGTGGGTCGACCGGAATATCGCGCGCGCTATGATGATCCCGCGAACGGATTCGGCTCATGCTACACTGATTGAGTCGGCGGACCTCCCGCCGAACACCCTAGGAAATTTATGCCTAAACTAAAGACACATAAGGGTGCGTCCAAACGGTTCAAGAAGACCGGTACGGGCAAGGTCGTTCGCGGCCATGCGTTTGCCCGCCATATTTTGACCTCAAAGACGCGCGCGCGCAAGCGCAAGCTGGGTAAGTCCGTCGTTGCCGACGATACGAACCAGCCGATGCTCAAGCGCATGATTCCTTACTAGGAATCGGCCAAATTACCCGGCCCGCCGCCTAAAGCGGCAGGGTCACGGTGTGATCAGAGCGCGGGGCACGTGCCTGCATCGCCCGAAATGATGACTTACTCAAAAAGGAGACAAACGTGCCAAGAGTAAAACGTGGCAGTAAACGCCGCGAGTATCGCAAGAAGACACTCGCCCGCGCATCCGGATTCTTCCTCACCAAAAGCAAACTGAACCGCGCCGCCCAGGAAGCGGTGGAAAAGGCCGGCCGTTATGCCTATGTCGGCCGCAAGCGCAAGAAGCGCGATTTCCGCTCGCTCTGGATCGTGCGCATCGGCGCCGCCTGCAAAGCAGCCGAGTTCAGCTACAGCCGGTTCATGGCGGGCCTCAAGAAGGCCGGTATCGACCTGAACCGTAAAGTGCTGGCCGACATGGCCGCCACCGACGAAACGGCGTTCCGCCTGCTCGTCGACCAGGCCAAGTCCGCGCTCGCCAAAGCCTAATACAATCCATCCCCGGAGGCTGACCGCCATTGTGCGGCCGGCCTCCACGGTAATCCATTCTTTCTGGAGGGCGTAGATGACGGATCATCTCTCCGATAACGAGGATTCTTTCGCCGCACTCGAAGAGCGCATTGTCCGCGCTGTCGAGGTCGTCAATGAACTGCGGTCTGAGAAGCAGGACCTGCTGCGCCAAATCGAAGCCGCTAACGCGGAGCGCGATGCCGCCCGTCAGGCCGCCGGCACCGCTCTTGAACGCGCGCAGAAGATGGTCGACGAGATGGACCACCTGCGGACGGAGCGTAAGCAGGTCCGGACGCGGATTGAGAAGCTTCTTGGCCAGATGGATTTGTTGAGCGGCGCTTAGGATTTCCGAATCCACCACCGCAGCAGCATCCGGAGCATAATGGACAGAACCCCGAGCGTCAGCGAAGGGACCTAAGCCGGAGCCATTTTGGCGGATCCGTGCGGAGCGACACTTGGCAAACGAAGACCGCAAAACAGTCCGCGTCACTATCTTCAACCAGAGCTACTCGCTGCTTGCCTCGGATGAGCCGGGCGAAGTCGAGAATCTGGCGCACTACGTCGACGACCTCATGACCTCGATCGCCGCCCGTGGGGGCAACGTCGACACTGCGCGCACCGCGGTGCTCGCCTGCCTGCACATGGCGGATCGCCTGGTCACCATCGAGAAAGAGCTCGCCGGGCTGAAGTCCCGGATCGAATCGCGGTCCGGCGAACTCAGCAAGTTGCTCGATCACCTCGTCGAATAGTGGCTGACGGAGTCCGCTGCAGAACTTACAGGCGCGGTTGCGGAGGCTTCACCGGATTCCACACGCTCGCTCCGTGGCGTTTCAGTTGGCGGCGGTAGATGCTGTCGCCATCCGTCGCGTACAACCACTGCCGGTTCGGCCCTCCAAAGAGAATTCCCG
>JBDTTK010000698.1:0-2855 GCA_039930685.1 Bryobacteraceae bacterium
GACGATCTCCCTCGGACCGCCATCGAGACCGAAGATGCGGACGACTTGAGGGCCTTGCGGCTTCTGCTCTTCTTCCTTCTTTTCGTCCATCTTTACGGTGCTGGATGCGCCGCCGCCGGCACTCACCAGGACCTCGGCCTGCGGCCGGGGAGCAGCAGTGGTTCGAAGGCCGCTGGTCAATTCTTTTTCGCTGACAGCGAGCAACAACTTCACTTCGTCGTCAACGGGATCCACTTCGAGGCCGCGAACGATCTGGGGCAAGTCCGGCAGGAGCCTCTGCAGATGTTCAGCGACTGCCTTGGCGCGCCCTGAGGTCAACGCCCGCAGCGTGCCCTGCATGCGCAGTCCGTCCCGGAATAGGATGCCGCCTTCCACCGCTTCAATTTCGTCGGCGATTACGTCGATCGGCAGGAAAGCGCCCGCCACGGGATCGGGCAAGCGTTTGGCGATCACCCAGAAATCATTGGCGGCGGCGAGCGTGGCTCCTCTTGCGAACAGAGGATTCAGCTTGCGCGTCTCCGCGAGCGATCGTTCAATGGCCGCCTGCACCGTCTTTCTCGGCCCCAGCAGCAGCGTCGTCTCGTTCAGCATCGCGACGGTGGCTTTCGAGGTTCCGCGCATGGCGATATTGCGGTAGACGATTCCCTTGGGGAGTGCCTTCAGGAACTCGGCGTGATAGGCGCCGGTGGCAATCACCAGCACGTCCGGGCCGGTGACCAGGATTTGATCCGTTAGCGGCAGCCAATCGAAATCGGGAAGATCCAGACCGCCGCCTGCCGAGAGTTCCGCCCGGAAGGCGTCACCGAACACGGAGGTTCGCGCATACTGCCACTGAATGCCGACGAGTGAGGTGGCGTCGGGGGATGCAAGCGACCAGACTCGCGGATGCGATTCCGCGAACGCTCCCGCCGCCGGGAGCAGCAATGCCGTAAGGACCGCCGATAGTCGTCTCACATCTCTAAGACTACGGCGAAACCACCGTCGTTTCCATGCGGTGAAGGCCTTAGACGGTTGAGCCCGACTCTCTGGATGTCGCAGTGCCGCAAACCTCAAGGAACGGCGGCGAATACGGACGCGAGCGGGTCCCGATGCACTTCCTTGAATTCGGGCGCCTTCCGCAGATATTCGAGCAGGTGGGGAGTCCGCGCGTTCTCGATGACGACGAATGCCGCCGCGAACTCCTTCGCGATGACGGGCGCGATGGACAGGGCGCGATCCGGAGTGCACACCGGGGTGTCGCAGGTCGCCGGTTCGTCGTTCGAGATATGGCGCCAGAGCCAATACCGGCGCTGGTCCATGAGGTAAAAGAAAGTCGGATCGATGCCGGTGATGTAGCGGCTGCGCGAATTCAGGAAGTACAGGAAGTGATACTGGCCCCACCAGGTGTTGAAGACGATGCTCGATTCCGGCTGTTGGAGCAGGTAGTTGGAAGCGCCTTCGAACTTGAGCGGCGAGGCGGTCGTAGAGACGGCGCGCCAGGTGGTAAACAGATTGAGAAGACAGAAGAGAAAGGCAAGCCCGGCGAGGACGGCCGCGTCGCACTTCTTCGAAGCCACCCAACCGCTCAAGGCCGATGCGCCAAACAGGACGGCGAACGGCACAAAGTAGTCGAACGTGCGCGCGACGCGTAAGCTCGCGAGCAGGGTCAAGGAGGACATCACGAACAGGATCCATGGCGCCCCGGCGTCCGCCGGCCTCCGCCGGTCGCGGAGGATCGTCACGGTCCCCCAGAGAAATAGTAGGGTCGCAGGCAGCGAACTGACGATCCACCAGATGCTCAGCGGTTGGAGTTCGCCGCCGACATCGAGGTCCTGCGAGACGCCCAGCGTCAGCGGCGCGAGCGTTTGAGTAACAACAAAGCGCACGTTCTCGGGGAAGTACGGATTCGCGGCCATGCCGGCGGCAAGCCCGAGGACGAAGGCTCCGGTCATCACCAGGGATCGCTTGTCGCGCCGTACGAGGAGGTACGCCACGACCGGCAATCCGACGAGAAACACGATCGAGTACGAGAAGGCGTGAATGGCCGACACCGCAAAGACGCCCCAAGCGTTGCGTCGCAGAACGAAGAGCGTCGCGAACAATGTGAGCAGGATGGAGAACAGAAACGGACGCCCGTACGTCGCCCGATACAACACGATGCCGCTGCCGAACACGGTGACGATCAGCCAGGCGAGCGGGTACGCCGCGCCGACGTCTTCCAGCAATTCGAGGACGGCAAACGTGATCGCGCCGCAAATCAGCGAAACCAAAACCTTGGAGGCGGTCACGAGGTTGAAGAGAAGCGTTAGCGGCGCAAGCAGGAGGTGGAATCCGAACCAGCCGTCGATGGGCTTGGGCCAGAAGTAGAGCAGGCGCCAAGGGTCCGCGAGCGCCGCGCGGCCTTCGGTCGCCAGACGGTGGGCGAACTTCACATGGCGGTAGCCATCGTCGGCTCCGGGAATCCATGGGGTCGAGAGCAGAAGGAGATAGGCTCCGGCGGCGAACAGGAGGCTAATGAGCAGTTTGGTCTTGAGGGATAAACTGCCGGGACGGGCGACCGCCGCGGAACCTCCCTCGTTGCGCTCATCAGGCATAGCTCGATTCTGGTGGAGCGCCGGGCGCGCCGTCAATTCCGGGGCGATTTTCGTCCAAGTGGGCAGGTGAGCGTGTGTTAACCTGAACGTTTGCGCCGGTGCCGGCTAGGGTCAGCGAAGCATTCGTACTCAGGACCTATCCCTTCCAGGAAGCGGATTTGGTGGTGAGCTTCTTGACCCGTGACCAGGGCAAACTCCGCGGCGTCGCCAAACGCGCGCGCCGGCCAAAGAGCAATTTTGGTTCAGGGCTCGAGCGGCTGTCCCACATTCGGATGTCGTTCG
>JBDTTK010000699.1:0-2839 GCA_039930685.1 Bryobacteraceae bacterium
AGATCGATTCGGTCAATTGTCGCGGCGGCGCACTGCCGTCCGTGGGCGCCAGCCAGACCGACGGAACGCGGCGGTTCTTATCTTTGTCGACGATGGTTCGCACAAAGGCCACCAGCTTCCCGTCCGGCGAAAGCTGGGGGTCGCCGACGGTCTGCAAGCGATAGTAGTCCTCGGGGACTATGCCTCGAGTCTGGGCGCCGGCGGCGACCGCGGACAGCAGCAGGATCGCGCAAATCGAGTGAACGGGGAAGGGGCGGCTCATCGTTGTCCAGTGTAAAGGACACGGGGGTTCCGTTCTGTGCGATTGTGTCGATGAGTGATGGTTGATTTTTCCAATGTCACACCCGAATCGCCCGGGAGCCTCCACGCATGAGGCTCGACAAGTGGCTCTGGGCTGCCCGATTCTTCAAGACCCGCTCGCTTGCGACCAAGGCCTGCGAACTCGGGCGCATCTCATCGAACGGCCAGAGCGCAAAGCCCTCACGCGAGGTTTGCGTGGGTGATCGTCTGGTCGTCCGCAACGAGGGCGGCGAATTTGGCATCGAGGTTCTCTTATTGAATGAAATGCGCGGACCGGCTGCGGCTGCGCAGTCCCTCTACCGCGAATCGGACGAGAGCCGCGTCGCGCGGGCCAAGGCCGCCGAGGAGCGCAAAGCGGCGCCCCGGTTCGACGATTTCGAGGGCGGCCGTCCGTCTAAGCGCAACCGCCGAAAGCTCGACTGGATTCGCGGGCTGCGGCCGATGCGTTAATCAACGTTCGCTCAGTTGAGGCGCGACCGTGAGGTTGCGCTCTACGAAGTCTCGTAGCGGCGAAGTCGCAATCGAAGTCAGCCGCAAGCGACCCAGGGCGCTAGAATAGAGATTCCCGGAGGTTGTGGGGAATTGATCGCATTTATCCGCCCCATGGCGCCGTCCAACCGGTACATCCAGAATGTGCCGTTGAACTACATTCACCTCGCCGCGTATCTGCGCGAACTTGGCCATCCCGTTGAGATCCTGGACATGGTGTTCGACGACGTCACGCCCGAGTACGTCGATCGCATACTCCGCGAAAAGGCCGTGAAAGTCGTGGGCATCGGCTGTATGACTTGCGAATTTCCCCAGGCCGTCGAGGAGGCTCGCCGTATTAAGGCAGCCCACCCCGGCATCCGGATCGTCTTTGGCGGGGCTCACCCATCCGGCGATCCCGAAGAGTGCCTCCGAACCGGCGTGGTCGACTATGCGATCGTCGGCGAAGGCGAAATCCCACTCGGGCTGCTGCTCGCCGATATCAAAGCGGGCCGCGAACCCGGCGTCATCCCCGGCGTCTGGCGGATGTCCGGCGGCAACGTACTACCCGGTGGATCGGCCACCGTACCGGATATCGAGTCGCTACCGCGCCCGGCGTACGACCTCCTTAACCTAGCGGACTACTTCAAGCTCGATTCACCCTGGCACTTTCCGAAGTCGCCCAGAGCGGTGCAATTTGTTTCTGAACGCGGCTGCCCATACCAGTGCTCGTACTGCCACGAGATCCATACCAAGAAGTTCCGCGCTCTGCCCGCCGAACAGGTTCTCGACCAGATGGAATGGCTCGTCCGCGAACACGGCGTTCGCGAATTCATGATCGTGGACGACATCTTTAACTTCCATCTCGAGCGCGCCAAGGAAATCTGCCGCGGCATCATCGAACGGAAGCTCAACATCCACCTGCAGTTTCCGAACGGCGTCCGCGGCGACCGCTTTGACGAAGAACTCGTCGTACTGATGAAGCAGGCCGGCACGCACTATATGGCCGTTGCCGTGGAGACCGTGAGCGAGAAGTTCCAGAAGCTGATCCGCAAGAACCTCAAGATCGATCGCGCCAAGCAGACCATCGACTGGGCCAAGAAGCACGGTATCGAGGTCTGCGGATTCTTCATGATCGGCTTCCCGGGCGAAACGCTCGAAGAAGTCAAGAAAACCGTGGCGTTCGCCGTGAACGCACCGCTCGACACGATCTTCCTCTCACTGGTTTCGCCGTGTAAGGGCACGAAACTCCGCACTGACTTGATCAACGGCCACTTCGGCGAATTGGATCAGGCCGGTTTCGTAGCGCTCGACCAGCTTTTCCCGATGGTCCACAACCAGGCGTTGCCGGTCGAACTGCTGGCGAAGATTCAACGCCAGGCGTATTGGCGCTTTTACACCAAGCCGCACTCGCTGCTGAATCTCGGCAAAAAGCTGACCAACCGCCGGAACGTCACCAAGATTGTCCGCGCGATCAAGCGGCGCGTCTTCGCATCCGACATGGTCAGCGTGAACTAGCCGATGCCGGTTGCCTACTTGCGGGCAAACGTTACACCTATTCCCGTCGTGTACAGGAAGTCGTTGCTCTTCCGGCCCGCGGACGGGTTCGTTAGATAGCGGTCGGACAACGCCAGATTCCAGCTCAGCCACGAGAACAGCTTCGTGGTCAGCCCCAGATCGCCATTCACGCGGTAATTGCCCGTGCTGCTCAAATTGTTGAACATCCGGAAGCTCTGGACGAGGCTGCTGCGCCCGCTCAGCTTGTAGGCGAAATCATCGCCCCAATAGAACTCCGCCGAGTTTCGCGTGAACTTTGGCGCCGGCGCCGGATCGTACGCTTCACGGTTCCACGAGATGCCGCCGAGGAGGTCGAGCTTCGCCTTTTTGGTTTTCCAAACTGAATAGCCTAGACCGCCGCCGATCACTACGCGAAGGTCGAGGTTCTGGAACCGGTCGTACTCGTAATCGTTAAACAGATTGACGAACAGGCGCTTACGAATATTACGGTTGTACGAGAGCCCTCCGCGGACCGCCTGCGCCGTGTCCACCGACTTCCCGTTCGCATCGGCGG
>JBDTTK010000700.1:0-2821 GCA_039930685.1 Bryobacteraceae bacterium
ACACTGGGATATATATGCGTCGCGCGCAAGCCCTCCTCTTCCCACTCCTGATCGTGTTCCTCCTGTTCGACGCGGCCGCCGCGATCGCCTCCGATTTCTCCGGCGAATCCGCCCTCGAATTCACGAAGAAAGTCGTCTACTTCGGACCGCGTCCGCCCACTTCCGCCGCGAACAAGAATCTGCAGGCCTATATCCTCGCCCAGATGAAACTGCACGGCTGCCAGATCATCGAGGATCCGTTTACCGCGAAGACGCCCAAAGGCCCGATGCCGATGCGCAATCTCATCTGCAAATTTCCCGGCAAAACCGGCAAAGCCATCGTCTTCACCGGACACTTCGACACCAAGCTCTTCCCCGGCCGCAAGTTCGTCGGAGCCAACGACGGCGGCTCATCCACCGGACTGCTCCTCGAAATGGTCCGCGCGCTCTCGAAGAAACCCCGCAAGGACGACGTCTATCTCGTCTTCTACGACGGGGAAGAAGCCATCGGCGAATGGTCCCCCACCGACGGCATCCACGGCAGCCGCCACCTTGCTGAACGTTGGAAGCAGGAAGGCGTCGCCGGTCGCATCAAGGCGCTCGTCAATGTCGACATGATCGGCGACAAGGATCTCGGCGTCCTCCAGGAGATGAACTCCACTCCCGGGCTCCGCCGCCTCGTGTGGAAGATCGCCGCCGACCTCGGCTACTCCAAGTACTTCCTCGATTCCGAAAACGCCATCGAAGACGACCATATGCCGTTCCTCAAGATCGGCGTTCCCGCCCTCGACCTCATTGACTTCGACTTCCCGGCCTGGCACACCGACGGCGACACCATCGACAAAGTCAGCGCGCGCAGCCTCATGGTCGTCGGCGACGTCCTGATGGAACTCCTCCGCCGCATCGAAGGCTGACGCCCCATGCTCCGCCGGACTCTGCTTCAGACTCTTGCCGCGCCGTTCCTGCTCTCGGCCGCGCCGCGCGAACTCGCCGCCGATGCCGTCATCGTCGGAGCCGGAGTCGGCGGATGCGCCGCTGCTCTCGCCGCACTGCGCAACGGGCTCCGCGTCATCCTTACCGAAGAGACCGATTGGATCGGCGGCCAGCTCACCGCGCAAGCCGTCCCGCCGGACGAGCATCAGTGGATCGAGCAGTTCGGTTCGACACGTGCCTATCGCGACTACCGCAATGCTGTCCGCGATTTCTATCGCCGCCACTACCCTCTCACCGCCGACGCGATGCGCCGGCCCAATCTGAACCCAGGCGACGGAAGCGTCTCGCGCCTCACCCACGAACCGCGCGTCTCGCTCGCCGTCCTCGAAGCAATGCTCGCGCCGTATGCAAGCAGCGGACAGCTTACCCTTCTTCTCGAACACAAGCCCGTCTCCGCCGACGTTTCGGGCGACCGCATTCGCGCCGTCTCTGTGCGCTCTCTCGGCAGTTTCACGCGGATCCTGAGCGCGCCCTACTTCCTCGACGCGACTGAACAAGGCGACTTGCTTCCGCTGACCAAAACCGAATTCGTCACCGGCTTCGAATCGCAGCGCGAAACCGCCGAGCCGCACGCGCCCTCCGAAGCCCAGCCCGCCAATATCCAATCCTTCACCGTCTGCTTCGCGATCGATTACAAACCCGGCGAAGACCACACCATCGACAAGCCCGAGCAATACGCCTTCTGGCGGGACTACGTCCCCGACCTGAAGCCCGCCTGGACCGGCAAACTGCTCAGTTGGGCAATGACCGACCCGCAAAGCCTCAAGTCGCGCAGCGTCTGGTTTTCCTCCGACCCCGCCGCTCCCGGCCAGCCCGGCCTCAACCTCTGGCTCTACCGCCGCATCCTCTCCGCCGCCAACTTCACGCCGGGTTTCGCGTCCGATATCTCCCTGGTCAACTGGCCGCAGAACGACTACTGGCTTGGCAACCTCCACGGAGTGAGCGACGAGGATGCCGCGCGCCACCTGCACGCCGCAAAACAGCTCAGTTTATCGCTGCTGTATTGGATGCAAACCAACCAGGGCTTCAAAGGACTGCGACTTCGCCACGACATCACTGGCACCGAAGACGGACTCGCAAAGTACCCCTACATCCGCGAATCGCGGCGTATTCTCGCCGAGTTCACGGTCCTCGAACAGCACGTCGCCGCCGCATCGCGCCCGACGGGCATCGCCGAGAAGTTCCCGGATTCCGTCGGCGTCGGCAGCTACCGCATCGACCTGCATCCGACGTCCGCCGGCGACAACTACATCGACGTCGCTTCCGTGCCCTTCCAGATTCCGATGGGCGCCCTCATCCCCCGCCGCGTCGACAACCTGCTCGCCGCCGCGAAGAACCTCGGCGTCACGCACATCACCAATGGCTGCTACCGCCTCCATCCCGTCGAATGGAACATCGGCGAATCCGCCGGAGCCCTCGCCGCCGAAGCCATCGCGACGAAGCGATCCCCCAGCGCCATCCGCGCCAACGCCAAATCGCTCGAAGCCTTCCAGAAGAAGCTAACGGCAGACGGCATCGAACTCGCTTGGCCCTTGGCGCCCCGCTGATGCTAGGCCGCAAGGCCGCGCTCCATCCAACTCCCCCAAACTGCGGGCCGGCAGTCCGCGCTCAAGACCGCGCCCCGACTCTTTGCTCTCGTTACATCACCTTACGATGCGTCCCTAGCGATCGGTGCATCATAGTGCATATGCTTCTCCACCGAATTCTG
This sequence comes from Bryobacteraceae bacterium, assembly GCA_039930685.1. Taxonomy (GTDB): domain Bacteria; phylum Acidobacteriota; class Terriglobia; order Bryobacterales; family Bryobacteraceae; genus JBBQWZ01. Next base: position 2,681 of record JBDTTK010000700.1, read on the forward strand.
GGTCTTGCGGTTCTATCTTGCCTGCCACTCCTGCAGGCCTATGGGAGTGATGCGAGCTTGTCACAAGAAGATCGGGCGACTGCCATCGCGCTGATGAAGGCCTCCCGCGCCGAATATACGGAAGCGCTCAAAGACGTAACC
>JBDTTK010000701.1:0-2813 GCA_039930685.1 Bryobacteraceae bacterium
CGCCGCGGATCTCTAGTTGGCTCTCGACCCATCCGTCCGCCTCCCCTGTCGCAAGCAAATGCCTGCCCGGATACAGCCGTTCCAGCCGATCCCGCAGATTCTCCAGCCCGACGCCGGTTCCGTTCGTTCCTTCTCTCCAGCGGCCGGTATTGCGGATCCTCACGCGCAGGTCCCCGTTCGAAGCCTGTGCCCGAACTTCCACGCGGAGCGGCAACTCGCTTGTCTGCATTCCGTGCTTGATTGCGTTTTCGACCAGCGGGTGCAAAACAAATGCGGGAGCCAGGTAAATCTCCGCTGCGCTGTCAGCCGAAACATCGACCGACAGCTTCTCTTCAAAGCGCGATTGCTCGACCGCGAGGTACCGCCTGAGCGCCTCCAATTCTTCGGCCAGTGGAGCCGTCTCCGCGCCTCCTCGCCGCAACGAATAGCGGAGAACAGCGGCGAGATCCGAGACAGCCTCCGACGCGCGCGCCGGATCCTCACGGATCAGGCTCTGAAGCGTGTTGAGTGAATTGAACAAGAAGTGCGGATTCACCTGATATCGCAGAACCGCCAACTGCGCGCGGTCCGCCGACAATCGGGCCTCCTGAGCATCCTGCCAGGAACGAAAAGCCAAGTAGCCGGCGCTCCAGGCAACCAGTAGCAGAACGCCGGTGGTTCCGCCCGCGAACACATCTCTCGGCGAGAAACTGACCGTCCCCTGCACCGTCATGCGGACCAGATTCGATAGCGTAATCGCCAGATTTCCGCCGACGAACGATACCACCAACACCCTTGGAGCCCAGGCGAAGATCGGGCGCCGACGGGCCGCATCGTATAACGGCCGAATCGCACCCGATAGCAGGAAACCCGCGAGTGACAGCGTGAACTTGCTTGCGACGACCGCTGACAGGTTCTCCAAATGGGACCGCGTTCCGAGATACGGAGTGACCGACGCAGTCAATATGACGAACAACGCAGCCCACAGGCCAGCCTGAACACGCCAGAACATACCCCTATCCTGACGTGGACCGCCGCAAGAGGTCACATGGGAGCGTGTTCGATCTGCTCGCTTTGCTTCCACGTCGCTCCACGATCTTCCGATTTCTCGATCGTCTGCACGTATCCCTTACCGCCCGGCACCCAGGTGATCCTCACGACGATCGGTTTCCCGTCAGCCAACCGCTCCCGATAGAAACGCCAGGCGCCCCTTTCAAACCGGCCTTCATAGGTCTGCCACCGGCCGTTGTCATCCGCGTACGCCAACATCCAGCGCTTTGCGTCCGAGTCCCACGACCGAAGCATCACGCTGTCGAACAATTTCTTGCCGGCTTGCTCGAAATGCCATTTCTCCTCAATGAGACAGCCATCGTGCATCCGCACCGTGTGGGCGATCGCCTGGTCCTGCTTGCCCACCGACTTCCAGTTCCCTGCCAGGAAATCAAACTCCGAACAGGCGCCCCAGGCGCTGCCCGCCAGCAGAAGTAGCGCCAGAAACCGGCTCACGGTTTCTCCACCGAAAATGTCTTCGCGACAATCTTCCATCCATCCGCCAGTTTCAGCAGCGACAGGTAGTCGGTAACCGTGGCACCGTTCGCGCCCGGAGCCGAGATCTTTGCGTTCGCCAGCCTCCCAACGACGTCGAGAGAAATGAGTTTGCGTTTGGCCTTCGGCCCGGTAGACTTCGCCACGCGGTCAAGAAATTCAGGACTGGGCAGAATCTGCAATTCGCCCTTGTCATTAGGGAAGTAAAGATTCGCCGAAGGAAGGAAAACCTGACGCTGTCCCGCGAGGTCGCCCTCGACGTAGTAATTTACGGCGCGAAGGGCACCATCGCGGTCGACATCCGCCGCGGAAATGGACAGGAAGGTCGCGGAAAGCGCAGAAAGCAGAAGAAGGGTACGCATGCCCGGAGCATGCCCACTTCCGGCCTCCTAAACAACCGAATTCAACATGAGCGGACAACGGAGCCCATGAACGGTCACGGTTTCCACCAATTCGCTATCGCGTCGCGCGGCATCTTCCCCAACATATGCTGCGCCATTTCCTTCAACCGTTCCGCCTGCGTCACCGGACCGATCCAGCAGTGACCTTTCGCGGCGCCGTACAGGAACGTGCCTTCATAGTGCGGATCCCTCGTCTTCTTCATCCACTCTTCGAGCTTACGGACCGAATTGTTCAGAAAGAAATTATCCGCGTCGCCGGTGTAGACGCGAATCTTGTCGACCACTTTCGGACCGACCGTCGACCAGTTCTTCTCGAGGTAGTAGCGGAGGTCGTAATTCTCCTTCCAATAATCCGCCACCTTCTGATTGATTACGCCCGTCTTCTTGTCCCAGAGCGGCTCAAAGTATCCGTCGTTGCCCAGCGGACCGAACACGGCCGACCAGATATCGAGCTGCTCACCGGACCGGCCCCGCGTCCCTGATACGAGTTCGAACACATTCCGCTCCATCTGGGTCTGGCGGATCTGCCCGTTGATCTCTCGGCTGTTGATCGTCGGCACTCGCCGCCACTCGAACTGCTTGTAGAACGCGTTCTTGTCCTCGTAGATGTTGATCCCTTCGACGTCGCCAAAGTCGACCGAATCCGGGCAATACGCCCAACTCCCGCCAAAGAAATCCGGATGGAAGATCTGGAGGGCGAGTGACTCGAGCAAACGCTGATGGTCCTCTCGGAATGCTCCCGGTCGCGAGCTCTGCACCGCGATCACGCCTTCACAACCCCCGTACATGAACAGCGGGACTCCGAGCCACGAGCGAATTCCTTCACATCCTGGTAATCGCTCGGGCGAAAGGCGTTGGGATGGACAGCGCGAAATTGAAAGTGCCCGG
>JBDTTK010000702.1:0-2806 GCA_039930685.1 Bryobacteraceae bacterium
GCTCAGAACAATAAAGACAAAGCCCCGGACCTCTGCGCGCCGCCGCCCTCCGGCACCGCGCCGGCTCTCCCAGCGAAGCTGCTCGAAGGGCAGGGAACCGAGTGGATCAAGTTCCCCATCACGACGTCCAACCCTGAAGCGCAGAAGTTCTTCCTCCAGGGAGTCGCCCAAATGCACTCCTTCTGGGCCGTCGAAGCGGAACGCAGCTTCCGCCAGGCCGCCGCCCTCGATCCGGAAGCGCCAATGCCTTGGTGGGGTGTCGCCATGGCCTCTGCCGGCGACTTCCGTCCGCGCTTTCAACTAGAGGACATGAGCCGTCCGCCCAGCGCCGTCAGCGCCCGCGTCGTCCAGGCCGCGAAGAAGGCCGAGGAACTCGCCGCCGTACCCGGCAAAGCGACGGACCTCGAAAAGCTCTACATCGCCAGCATCCTAGCCCGCCGCACCGCCGAGCCCCCGAAGCGCGACGCCGCCTACATTGACGGACTCCGCGCGATCGCCGCCAAGTATCCGCACGAAGTCGAGGCGCAGTCCTACCTCACGCTCCACCTGATGCGCGGCTTCGACACACCGTCGAAGGCCGCTCGCGAAGGCTCCATGGAAGCCGCCGCGCTCCTCCGCAAGCTCGCCGCCGAATTTCCGGACCATCCCGGCGTCCATCACTACATCATTCACGGCTTTGAAGGATCGACCTTCGCCAAGGACGCCTGGCCGAGCTGCAAGCGCTACGCCGAACTCGTCACCAACATCCCGCACGCGCTCCATATGCCCGGACACATCTACGCGCAGACCGGACGCTGGACCGACGCCATCAAGAGCTTCGATGACGCCGCCATCAACGAGCGCAAGTGGATCGCCTCCGACCGCCTGTACGGCACCGGCCATCACGGCCACAACGTGCACTTCGAAGCGACCGCGCAGTCCTTCTCGGGCGACTTCGCGGGCGCCAAAGCATCCGCCGCTCATCTGTTGACCTACACCGAGAATCCCCGCGAAGCCGCGCAGGTCGACCAGTTCTACACCGCCTACCGCCAGGGCTGGTTCTCCATGCTGCGCGCCCTCGTGCAACACGAGAAGTGGGACGAGATCCTCGACGGCAAGACGCTGCCCGAATACAACCGTCCGCGCGAGATGGCCTGGCGCCATTGGGCACAGGCGCTTGCCTTCCTCGCTGAAAAGAGCATGGATCGCGCCGAAGCCGAATCAAAAGCCATGGACGCCGCGCTCGAAAAGTACAAGAACGACGTCAAACGCGACGCACCTCCCGAACTCCTCACCGCCCGCGAAGAGCTGGACGGCCAGATGCAGATCGCCTCCGGCAAATGGAAGCAGGGCTGGAATACGCTCAAGAAGGCTTCTGACAAGGAGCGCGCACTGCGCTACTCCGAACCGCCGCGCTATCCCCGTCCGGTCGCCGAAGCCGCCGGGCACCTCGCCCTTGGCAATGGCAAGTTCAGCGATGCGGAAAAGGCCTTTCAGATCGCGCTGACGCAATACGAAGACGACAAGATTGCCCTCACCGGAATCGCCGAAGCCAAGAAGCGCGGAACACAGACCGGCGCCGGCGCCGGCCGCTAGCGCGCGTCCCCCGAGTACCCGTGCAACAAGGGGTCTGCAGCTCTGCGCGATTTTGACTCTCCCCGGGAATGCGCCGGATGGGTTGCGGGATACTAGGGGTAGTCATGTTGTATACAAAAACGCTCGGATTGTTGTCGGCGATGGTCGGCGCGACCCTCGTTTTGGGAGGATGTGCGATGCTTGCTGACGGTGTGACCTTTCCGGATCCCAAGGAGGATCTCAAGGCGTCCGGCAATCAGACCGTCGTACTGGCGGGCGGCTGCTTTTGGTGCACCGAGGCTGTCTTCCAGCAGGTAGAGGGCGTCGAAACTGTCATCTCGGGCTACGCCGGAGGCAGTAAGGATACCGCCAAGTACGACATCGTTTCGACCGGTGAGACCGGACACGCCGAATCGATCCTGATCACCTACGATCCAGCCAAAACGTCCTACGGCCAATTATTGAAGATCTTCTTCAGCGTGGCTCACGACCCCACGACGCTCAACCGCCAGGGAAACGACGTCGGACCGCAATATCGTAGCGCCATCTTCTACGCGAACGAGGACCAGAAACGCGTCGCCGAAGCCTACATCAAGCAGCTCAATGACGCTCATGTCCGAAAGGCCGCGATCGTCACGCAAGTCGTTCCGCTCGACAAGTTCTACTCGGCCGAGGCGTATCACCAGGATTACGCGAACAACAATCGCTACAATCCCTACATCGTCGCCGTCTCCGACCCCAAGGTCGAGAAGCTGAAGAAGATGTACCCCGGCTGCGTCCGTAAGCGCAAGTAACGGTTCTCCATTCATCTCCGAAGAACCTGAGCGAAGCGACATAGGGGTCCCTCCTCAGCGTTGTAACTGTGGATTTGCTCTAAAGTATTGTCAGCATTCGACGATATCCGTCGTCCCATGTCTCCGAGATACCCTATGCCTGCAAATAAATAGGAATAAAGTACTAGTACAGCTTTCATTTTAGTCCTACTCCTGCTAAGTTATTACCCGGAGGGTAATAGCAGTGAATACCAGAATGGTCCTAGGACTAATCACTATCGGTCTAGCCGCCACCTCAGGCGCCTCGGCCTCCACAATTAATCTTTTCAGCGGGAACGGAAGCATCGGAGGCGCAGACGCCACCATCAAGTTTCTGCTCGGCCCGGGCGCTGGCGATTTCGCCAACCCCTTTTCCAACACCGACTTCATGAATGCGCAAAATGGCACGGCGGCTCAAATCGTCGCGCCGAACGGGGCTT